>JBCDKV010000669.1:0-3194 GCA_038746215.1 Bacteroidota bacterium
GGTGATTTTATCTGCTTTTTTGGAGACGAGATTAGATGTGTACGAGATTTTTGAGCGATACTTGGTATAAGTCTTATTCGCGTTCTTGAGATCGCGCAACAGGTATGCAAAAAGTTTTTTGTGGACGGAAACACAATTTCTCAGCTATTTTTCCCAAGAAAAATAACTGAGAAATTGTGTTTCCGTCCGAAGAGATTTACTGGGCATACTTGTTGCTCAATTTTATTGCGTTGGCTTAGGCTATTTCCAAATCAAAAGTTAAGAAAAATGATACTTCATACACCCCCAAAACGAAATCAAAGATTGTGTTTCTAATTTCATTTTCAAAAAGCCTAGTGGACAGCCATCCTACTACCTACTCAAAAGTCAGATTTGCAAATCGGAAAGCACGCCCTGATTCACCGTAGAGCAGCATCTCTTTGCGTCCGATTTGTTTGCAGATTTTTGGTCGCGTCAACAAATCGATTTCTCGATTGAGGTAGAGCGGAGCGATGCGCCATTTCCCATCCTTACTAACTTCGACGAGCGACAACACCATATTATTACCTGTAAAATTGAAGAGTGGACGATTTTTTTCTCGGCTAAAATTGCGCGCATCATCATCATTGAAAATGAAGTAAATTTTATCCCGTACAATTGACATGGCGTAGGAAGAGTAATAGCCACCATCATTGCGGGTAACTTGTGTTTTCGGGATACGAGTAGACCACTCAATTTCTCCATCTGGCTGAATATTGACGATGATGATGTCGTTGTAGTGGTAGTAGTAATCGACACGTGTCACGGGCGGAGCACCACCGAAGCCCACCGTCCCTCGGAAATCTTGGTAATAGTCTTCAAACACATAATATTGTTCTCCGATCAGGAGTGCGCCGCCATCGCTACGCAAAATGAGTTCGTCCAAAACAAAGCGATAAAGTTCTGCCTGTCGGCTCTCATCGCCGCTTCGTTCTGCTGCTTCTGCTCTCCGCCGTTTGCCCGCCGAATAGTCTTGCGTGAGCAACTCAAAATCGAATTCTTTTAGATTTTCGTTGTAAATTTCACCTGTCTCCAAGTCCAATTTCAGAAAATAGGTACCCTTTGCGCCCACCGCACTGCGCTCGGAATAGAAGCCAGAGCAAATCAGATTACCTTTTCGGTCGTTACGGAAGGTCAAATCGGTGATGAATTTATCGCGTAGCTTAATTTTATATTCGTCTTCATCTTCCCCTTTGTTCAGATAGGTCAGAATGACGTATTGATAATTGGGCAGCCCATTGCGAACAGCCCTTGCTTTATCGAAATAGAGCAAGCCTAGCAGGTAAACATTACCATCGTCATCAATGCGGTATTCCTTAACTTTGAAAATCTCATCGTTGTATGGCAGGCGAATATCCTTAGACCACAACTCACTAAAGCTTTCATCAAAAACCCGCAGCTTGAAATTTTCGCGTTCTCCTTTCTGATAAGGTAGCGCATGATAGACCAACAGCTTTGACGTATCTTTGGATTGGACAAAATCAAAGCCACCTTCTTTGATGATGCTCTTGGTATCCAATTCCCCGATCATTTCTATGTCTCGATCACTGATGGCTAGCCTGCGACTGACTTTCTGCTTGAAAAGGTAGTTTTTCTTCTTCACCTTGTTGTGGAAAGAAGTCAACAAATACAATTGACCATTCATGTAGATAACATCCTCGAAGGCACGATCTTTTTTCTTGTATTTTAAATCAAGTTCTTCCGCTCGTTTGAGCTTCATATTACTATCGTAGCTTTCTAAAAATACCTTTTCTTTTTCTGGATCACCTGCATTTTTCAGCCGAAGGGCGTACATTCCACTTTTGTTGTAGGTAATAATTTTAGACAAGGTAGTATTATTGGGTTGGCGCAACTCTTCTCCCCAATCAATATCAGTAGGGATGTCTAAGTCTGCTGATTTATTTTGGGCAATCACCGCCAAATGAACAAAAAGTAGGGCTACAATTATTGAAAAACGATTGAATATCATAGGATTGATTTTAGGCAGGTACGAAAATCTTCGCACTGCCCTAGATTTACTTTTGTTGTAATCTTCTAAACTCAATAGATTGCTTGTGGGTTGAGTGGTAAATGTTATATACTGTTAAAAGAATGCCTGATGTCCTGAGTATTTCATACTTCACCTTGGATAAAAGAGTGCATTTCCATCTTTGTTGATTTATTGAACTTTTTATTCGTTTAATACGCCTAAGATCAACGTATTGCAATTCAACAAATAAACAATTTAAACAAATAAACAGGTATGTTCATTTGCACAGATTTATCCCGTTTGCAGCATACAAGTCCTCAATCCAAATTCACATCATCTACTTTTATCACACCTTCCACGGCATTAATTCTGGAGCGTTTAAAATCTTGATCGGCTTCGAAGCCATAGCCAAAAATGATTTCTTCGGGTCGTGTTAGCGTAACAAATTTATTGGTGTACACCCTTTCGTTGCGCTCATCCCAAGTTAGTTCTTCGGTATCTAATTTCTCCCCTTGATAACTTTCCCAGACCACGCTATCTCGCACGACTACTCGATGTTCTGTTTCGTATCGAATGCCGTATTTAGCAGATAAATAGCCCGATACTTGCTGGTTTTGATCGAAAAATTCCACGAGTAGACCATCAATAAATTCCTGCTGTACAGAGCGATTGGTATAGCGTAACATCGTAGGCGCAGTGATGCGTACTTGTACTTTAGCCGAGTCACTATACAGCATTTCGACGCCTTCCATGCGCTCCAAATCTAAATCGTCTTCGGTATATTTTTCATCCGAGGATACCGCCAAATCTTTCTTGCAAGCAGCCAAGGCTAGGCAGGCGAATAGGAAGTATTTACACCACTTAGCAGCGTGGGCGTTTATCTTGAAACGGAAAACCATTATTTTTGTATTTTTTGTTTTGAAAGTCAAAATTATCGCAAGTCTCCCAAAAAAGTCGTTAACAAAAGGCTAATTTGTGCCGTTTTTGGTACAGATTGAGGCAAAAGCTAGAAATTTACATTTAGCAGGACATATTCGACATGTTTATTTGCTCGCTTGATATTCTTTTTTGAAAACAAGACTTTATGCGAATAACGGGTAAAATACTCCATTTTGTGGCAATAGCAGTTTTATTAAGCTTTTGAGACTTAGTAAAGTGTTTGGGATCGCGCAACAAGTATGCTCAATTTGCGGATATTAACCTGAAC
>JBCDKV010000670.1:0-3183 GCA_038746215.1 Bacteroidota bacterium
ATCGTGAGAGAAGAGGGTGCATCTCAAAATGTCGTTTTGTTGATTAAATGTCGAATTTTCGTTTGTATTTCATGCAGTCGCATCCGAAAATCTACAAAGGAGGATTTTCGGATGCTCCAAGGGTTTTTTAAGGGCAAGAAGCGTTAAAACTTTAACGCTTCTTGCCCTTAAAATCCCACTAGCAGAAAGTTTTTCACCTTTGAAAAAAAACTTTCTGCGACATTTTGAGATGCGCCCAGAGAAGATGGCGGCGTATAGCCTTCGAGTACGACCAAAAACGAAAATGCACTTTTCTATTTGGTATGCGGACTATTCTACATCGATACTTGGACAAACAATTTGAACAAACAGTCCTTGTTGTTGTGCGGTTTTATAGTCATAGCTAGCATTCAAGTATTTGATTCTACTCTCTATACTTTTCAGCCCAATTCCTTTCGTCTTCTGTTCTTGTGTCAAATCAAAACCGACACCATCGTCTTCGTAGGTCAGTTTCAATTGTTGATCGTAAAATTGAAGATCAATCTTGATTTGATTGGCATTCGCGTGTTTCAGCGTGTTATTTAGGAGTTCTTGAATGATGCGAAATAGGGCGATTTCTTTTGCTGCTAAAAACCGTACACTTTGATTGTAGTTAAATTCTATTTGAACTTGATTGAGCGTTTGTATGGGCTGCAACGTATCTTCAATAGCTGCAATCAGACCGAATCGCTCCAAGTTGACAGGCAATAAATCACGCGTCGTTTGCCGAATATTCTGGATACTATTGTCCAATAGTTTTTCGGTCTCCGATTTGAGCTGTTGAAATTCTGGAGCAGTTTGTTCATTATTGAGGCGATATAGATAGAGCTTAGTAGCAGAGAGGGTACTACCGACACTATCGTGCAAATCTTTGGCGATGCGTTCGCGTTCTACTTCTTGGACCTGAATGCTGTTGTTGAGGAGTTCTTTTTGGTAGTTGCGTTCGGTTTCTTGTAGTTGGTCTTGCTGCGCCAACAACCGCCGTTGATAGATGACAAAAAATAGCACAATAGCAATGGCTAAAGCGGCCATACCCAATACCCCAATGATTAGTATTTGTG
This sequence comes from Bacteroidota bacterium, assembly GCA_038746215.1. Lineage (GTDB taxonomy): Bacteria > Bacteroidota > Bacteroidia > Chitinophagales > Saprospiraceae > JAAUTG01. The sequence continues at coordinate 1,080 of JBCDKV010000670.1, forward strand.
CTAAATCATCCATTCCGATTATTTACACCTAGTGCGATTGCGAAAAGCAAATGCTTTGTTATGGTAATGGTAGCATGTAAACCATACATTATATCTGCTAAGTCACTCCCTTCTTCAAAAAAATCTCCATAATTACTCAATAAAAAGATAAACAAATTGGAAGAAAAATAGATGAGTACGGCTGCATTGATCCAAAACATACTAGAATGTTCTAGATGTCTAATTTCTAGCGTTTGTAAAGTATGATAGAAAAAATAGAGTGCTAAAAAGGTCAAGTAGATACTTTCCACTACTCGAACGACATCGTTCATCTTCATGATATTTCCAGAGATACTAGCATAAACAATGGCTATGATCGTAAATCCAATGACTGATACCTTGAAAAATTGGTCTTTATTTTTCTCCTTCAGTGCCGTCTGATAAATTTTGACAATCAAGTAAAATTCAATAACTGTAAAAACGTGTAGAAGAGGCAGATTGAACGAAAATAGCCAGATCAATACATAGGCAAGAATCTCTGTGGCAGCTGAAACCCATACTAACCAACACAGATAAGGCTGCTCTTTAGAAGCTACTTTCCATTTAAAAATTGCCCACAAAGCAAGCACTAAAGTCAACAAGCTGGAAGTATTTATTAACACCTCATTTATCGCTGGAATCATGTATCAGAACACTTTGGTGGACAAGGACGAGAAAATTCATAAGCACCTGAACCACTGTTATTTTGGGATGGGTCTAATGGCTGTGTTAAGATAATTGGTCGAAAAGCAAAAGGATGATCGGTTGCTGTATGTGGTTGCCCGATGCCCATGACAACATAAAGAAACGAAGACGATGCTGGTACAATATTTTCTACGTCCGCTTGAAAAGAATAAGAATGAACGCGTCTCGTTTCGTGTAAGTAGAATGGCTTTCCGAACCATTCTTTTCCTTTTTCTTGTAGAATCAGCTTTTTTCTTAATCCAACTTTTCCTTCAAATGCAGCAGCTAAATCACTGTAACTACATTCGCACCAAGCCTGAATGAAGTGGAGTGCAGTTTGTCGAGTAATGGGAACATCCAAATTATTGCTGACTGCGCCATTACTCGAAAAAATATCAACTTCAAAGTCACACTGCAAATCAAAGTAATACTCCTGTTTATCCATCTTGATGACTAAAAAAGGGGCAAACATAGAGGAGTTGTTAAGCTCATCCTTCTTATCTGCCGCTTTGCACCCCATGCACACGCTAAAGCCTTTAATTTCTTTTGAGTGCGCAACAACTTCCTCCCAGTCCTTGCTGTCTCTTGTTGCTTGAGGCAAATAATAAGCAATGGCACGATGCCGCTCTATCAGTCCTTCCTGTACTCGACAACTATAGAAAAGTTCTTGCAATTGATTGGTCGGACAGTTCATCCAATCAATTCGCCGCTGTCGAGCTTGCTTTTGCGTTAAGTTTCCTTTTGACTGTTCGTTGGTGGACATGAGTCGTGATTTACAGTAAAAAATGATAGACAATTTAAGTGTAAAAAATGGAAAAGTAAAGACGATTAGCTCTAATTGAGGGTTTTCCTCTTTTAAAATAGGGGTTTTCCACGCTTGCTGTATACGGAGATTTCCTCGAAATCAAAATTGGGCGTTTCCTCGCTTACTCGCCATTTCATTTTTACAGAACTTTGAAGCACAACAATTCGTCCTAAAATGACATTAGAAATACCTTACGACAGGCACTTGTTAGGATTTTTCCTAATAAAAAAGCCAATATTCGCATCATTGAGTACACCTACACGAGTCATGCCTATAATTACGGACTATCTCCCCTATTACACACTTGGACTGCTTTCGCTAGTGATCGTCATTGCTACTAGTCTTTTGGTGCTTTCCAAACCCCGGAATACCGCTTATCTCTACTATATCTTGCACACACTGATGATGGCAACTTTGATTGTCAGAAACCTTTTAGTGAAGGCAGATATACTCACCAACAAATTTCAGATTCTATGGCTCAATATCGCGACCGATGTGTTTTCAGCGGTTTTTTATACCCTGTTTGTATATTACTTCTCGAAGGATGTGATGGCGCGTAAACAGCAATTGTATCTACCCTTTATTCGCATTTACCTC
>JBCDKV010000671.1:0-3182 GCA_038746215.1 Bacteroidota bacterium
ATCGTTTTGGAAAAAAGGGTAAAGATCAAGGAAGGTAAAAAGAAGCGCAATGAACTTGTTGCAATTGAAATTCCTTTTGATGAAATTGTGCAGACGAAGGTAAAGATTAGTTTTAAGTGAGGACTTGTAGATTTGAAGCACAAACGCAAGTATCAAGTGCAAGTTCAGAAAGCGATGTGGATAAAAACCTTGTTTTTCTTGCAGGCTTTACAAGTATTTAGGATATGTACATTACTGGACATTTTTAATTTTTAACACATAGTCACATAGAAATACATAAGGCTTACCGATCCAGTGGGTTCAAATTTCAATCTTAGAAGAGTAGTCAACATATAGGTATTATGACCTGATTTTCAGTAAACTACCTTGTTTTTCTTAGTGGTTTAGTCTACCCTAATATCCAGTCTATAAGCCTTATCACCAAGCTCTAAAAAACAGTAAGTAGAACAAAAAATTATGGTAAATTTAGTAGATACATTTGCGGACTTCAAGCAGATGAAAAGCATAGACCGCCCAACGATGGTCCGTGTTTTGGAGGACGTGTTCAGAACCTTGATTAAGAAAAAATACGGTTCGGATGAAAATTTTGATGTCATCGTCAACACCACCAAAGGAGACTTGGAGTTGTGGCGTGTGCGTGAGATCGTGCCAGATGGAGAGGTGACTGATGATCGAAGTCAGGTGTCTATCTCAGAAGCACTGATGATCGACGAGGACTATGAAATTGGGGAGGAGTGCTACGAGCAGTTGCAGCTTGAATATTTTGGGAGGCGTTCCATCATGGCAGCCCGTCAGACCTTGATTTCTAGAATCATGGAGCTAGAAAAGGACGAAATCTACAAGCGGTATTCGGAGCGAGTCGGAGATATTGTGCTGGGTGAAGTACACCAAATCTTGAAGCGCGATATTTTGGTATTGGATGATGCAACGGGTAATGAAATCATTTTGCCACGCAACCAAATGATTAAAGGCGATTATTTCCGAAAGGGCGATATGGTAAAGGGCATCATCAAGAATGTGGAGATGCGCAACAATAATCCAGTCATTATCCTGTCGCGAACCGATAATAACTTCCTAGCCAAGCTGCTAGAGCAGGAAGTACCAGAAATAGAAGATGGTCTCATCACGATTCAGCGTATCGAACGGCTACCCGGCGAGCGTGCAAAAGTGGCGGTCGAATCTTATGACGATCGCATTGATCCCGTCGGGGCTTGTGTCGGTATGAAAGGTTCTAGGATACATGGAATCGTTCGTGAATTGCGTAACGAAAATATAGACATCGTCAACTACACCAATAACGATAGCCTATTCATTCAGCGATCTTTGACGCCTGCTAAGGTCACAAGTATCGACTTGAACGCCGATGATAAGCGTGCCGCTGTATATTTAGAGGCAGATCAGGTTTCGCTAGCAATTGGCAAAGGCGGAAGTAATATCAAGTTGGCGAGTCGTTTGTCTGGCTATGAGATTGATGTATTCCGCAAAGGAGAAATTGAGATTGATGATGTGGATTTGGATGAATTTGCAGATGAAATCGAAGGCTGGATCATCGACGCACTGAAAGGTATTGGTTGCGATACGGCTCGAAGCGTATTGGAACTCAGCAAACAAGAATTGTTGCGTAGAACAGACTTGGAAGAAGAAACGATTGAGAGTATCATTGGTATTTTGCAGTCAGAGTTCGATGATTAGGAATGATAGATAAATAACGTTACCAGTTCAAGTTAACTTTCAGATCGGGTGGCATCGAACCCACCCGATTTGATTGAAATCTTGATTTTTAATGCTATTTTTTTTGTCTCCGAATCACACTAAGCGTTTGCTGCGTAATGCCCAAAAAAGAAGCCGTGCTACCGAGCGAAACTCGATTTTGCAGATTAGGATACATTGCTAAGAAGGTATTGTATCGGTCGTAAGCCGTTTGGAATTGGATCAAGTCCAGCTTCTGAGAAAATAAATCCAGCATATGAATGGCGAAGTCTAGCAGCAGGCGACTCAACTTTGGAAACTGCTCTGTGAGCTTCATAAAATCTTCGTACAGAATTACTTTCACTTCGCAGGCTTCCAATGCTTCCCATATGTAGCGTTCCGATTTATTGTGAAAGATACTGTTGATAGGGGCAATGAAGTGGTCTTCATCAAAAAAGAAATGCGTAATGTCTTTTCCATCTTTCAGATAATAAGTTCTAAGTAGCCCTGATTCGATAAACAGTACCTTTCTGGAATACTTATTCATTTCCAAAATGACGGTGTCTTTGGGAATGAGTTCGCTTTTGAACGCCCCAACAATGGTGTTGCATTCTTCTTCGGTAAAGAGTCGTTTGGATTGTAGGAAAGCGTGGATATTCATATGACTAGTAGTTCAGGGGGCAAATATCGGTTTAGTTTGCTAGGCTTAGTACTTGGCTTTGAGAAAAACTAGAAGTTGCTTTTCATAATCTCTTTGTTGTAATTACATTCAACGTACCACTTCTTTTCTAAAGAAGAACGGAATGTGGAGGATTGGGAAGAGGAAATTTGGAAATCGTATTAGAAGTATTTTCTAGCCCACTACTCCTTATCGCGCTCAATCTTCAGATCGTAGCGTCCGCCAGCCAGTAATCTAGGCTGAATCCTGAGAACATAAGCACCTGTATTTTTGATGTTGTAAGCTAATTTGCGTGCTTCTGGATCGATTGGATTCAGATCAATGTACTTATCTCGATCTGCTTTGTAGAAAAACAAATCGTTGAACAAATCTATGCCTCTTGGTATAGTTCGCAAATCAATATAGATCGTCTGCCCTGCTTGCAAGTTCATGCGATAGGATTGCGCAGCAATACGGTTGGCGGCAAAGTAAGATGTCGTTTCAAAAGGAAGCTGGATGATATTGCTATCGCGCAAAGCTGCTTGTCCTGCCGCTATCCATTCTTGCCCCATCGACGTCCCATCTAGGGAAGCTTTGTATAACGATGCTACGTAGCGTTCGTAGGAAGAAGAGGAAAACTGGAAAGTGAAATTTTGGAAAGAGGTACACGACACTAGACTGAACAAAGCCAAGGTGTACAATATAGATTTCATAGCTGATGATTTTCTGGGGTAAAAATAAGGAAACACTAGCGTTCCCCCAATTTTACGCCTTGCTTCCACTGACTCAGACCACATTCCAAGAAAGACTGATAAGCCACTTTATCTGGCGTGTA
>JBCDKV010000672.1:0-3170 GCA_038746215.1 Bacteroidota bacterium
CATATTGATTTCATATTTTAGACTATATTGATTTCATATTTTTTGTCACAAATTTATGATTTCTTTTCCTCTTTTTTGACAACTCCTTTTGATCTATTTGAACAAAGTTAGACGGGTAGCCGTTTGGAGTACTATCTTCCTGTAAACCAATATTTTACGAACCTGACTTTGAAAATAATAACTCGTTTATCCCGATAAAGTCGCTATTATTTTCTTCGTCAGAACCGTAAACTCTTGGCTTACAGTTCAATCCTACCCCAAACAAGCTCTAGAAAAAAATGTAGTTTTTATAGAGTATCTGACGCTTATTTTGCAAAGCTAGCGGAAGGAAAATAGAAAGGAGGCGAAACACCTCCCTTCCTCGATCTTGCTGAGTTAAACAACACAGATTTGTTTATTCATCTTTTTGCTAAATGGTCAATGGATAAAGTCATTTAAACCAAAAACAAATAAACAATCTTTCACTATTAAAGTAAGTACACGCTTTATTCTTTGGTGATTGGGGACTATTGGCTGCTAAATCTAAATGCTAGCAGCCAATAGTAAATAGCTTTTTCTACTTGATATTAAACACCATCGTACCCAATGGACGACCAGCTTTATCACCTGGACATTTTGCCTTCACATTCTCGAAGTAATAAATGTCACCTGGCTTAGCGGCTGCCACCATACGTTGGGATTTGGCATTGTATCGCGCTCCTGGGTTGGTAGAGCTTACCGCATCTTGACGTTTTGGTACCCGTACCAAATTAAAGCCTTGTATCTGGCATCTTGCGTCGAAATCAAAGCCTTTCAAAACTGCTAGCAATCCCTCTTGCCCTTTGAATTCTCCACTTCTCATACCACCACCAGCACTTCTACCTAGCATCGGGACCGGGTCGGGAATACGCTTAGCACGGAAGACGAATGGACTTGCTTTCAAGCCACCACCAGAAACCGTAATGGTTGCTTCACCTGGGTTTGCCACCGTTACTACCCGCTTGTTACCGCGACCAGATAATTTGATGCCAGCACCACTTCCATTGATTCTCAAATCATTAGAAGAAACACCCGCTGCGGAGATGCTAATTGGGTTTTCTACACCAATGTAGAAGACATTCATCTTATCGGCTGCTACGGCTACTGAACGACGTCCTACTTCGTACTCGAAAGTAGCATCGCCAGTTGTAGTCTTACCTGTCAATGGATTCGTTACTTCTGCCTCTAGTTTCAATGATTTCACACCAGTAGAAGAGGTTCTAGTAGAGTAAGTAGCTTTACCATCATCGCCCACTGGAATGGAAGAGCCATTCACACGGATTTTGATGTTACTTGGATCAATTTGAGAACTGTAAGTACCCACCGAAATTTCTGCTTCAAACGGCTCACCTGCTATGATGTAAGCTTTTTTAGCATTCACTACGGGGAAAAACTGATCGAACTCAATGACACGACCACCAGAGAAACCAGCCATTTCATTGACCATAGAAGCTTCCGCTGTCACGGCATCTGCTTGCATTTTACTCAAAAGTGGTAGTACTGCTGCTAAAGGCATTTTGCGGAATTTATAGTCTTCCCAACTCACCTTATCCGTACCAGCCCAAGCTTCTTCGCCCTCTACATTCAGCGTGAAGTTCGCTTCCATATTTTCGATACGAGACTTAATTTCATCCTCCTTCAAACCAAATGGTTCTTCACCGTATTCGGTCACTAGATCGGTATAAGCCTTGATCATCTTTTCTCTGGTCTCTTCAATTTTGGCTTTCAGTTCAGCACCTTTGCCTTCATTGACTAGCAAACGAGTCGTTGCATCCTTATCTTTCTTCCCTTTTGGCTTTTTCTTGCCGTGATCTTCCACGTAATCGCCATCATCCAGCTCGCCATTTTGGTTGCCCGCTTCATCAATCAAAGCGTCCCGCAATTCATTGACGTAGCTAACAAATTCCTTGGAGGAAGCCCGAACTTCTGCCACCGCAGGAAGAATCGGTTGATATGCTTTTTTGGATTCTTCTTCCAAGAGTTTTTTCAAACCCTTTTCTGTTTCATCCAATTGTGTATTAATTACCCCCATACTTTCTTTGTTCCCTTTGTCTAGGGCAAAGAAAGCGTTGATGATTTCTGCGGATACGTTCAAGGCGAGTAGTGCCATCAGAACGAGGTACATCAGGTTAATCATCAACTGCCGGGGTTCCTTAGGTATTGACATATTTTATATTTTTGTTGAATTATTGAAAATGTTGAATCCTCGAATGAAACCTTTCGGTCGCATTCATCTCTCTTACACCTCGCGGCGTTGTCCACCTGTCATTGCTCCCAATACGTTACCATATACGGTGTTCAATGAACTCAAATTACGGTTCAACACTGCCATCTGATCTTTATATTTACGCGTATCCTCTAGAGAATCGCCCAAATCAGCCATGGCTTCGTTCAACTTGGTATAGAAGTTATTCATGGTACGAATTTGATCGCTCGTACCAGAGAAATCAATCTCTTGCAGGGCTTTCAATGATCCCAAACTTCTGGACATACCTTGCAGTTCTGTCAACATGCCGCCCAACTGCTGCTCTACGACTTGTCCGTTCAAGGCTGGTGTATCGTCTACAACCGCACTTGCACTCGCAGTGATGGGTTTCACTTTTGAACCTGCATCATCCAAACCTGGATACAGTTTCTCCCAGTAGTATTCTTTGTCTGGCGGAATCAATCCCAACATCAAGAATAAGAACGCCTCTGTTACTAGTCCAATGGTAATTAGGTCTACCCCAGGAATGATTTGCGTTGAATTAATTTTTTCCAAAGCGCCCAAAAGTACGACCGCTGCTCCAACTCCAATAATCAGGTTCTTTACGTACTTGAAGCCTTTTGAATGAATAAAACTCATTTCTAAAATAGTTTTTAAATGCCCAGTATTTGATTAACGATAAATGAAAACTAGCTGATGAATGGATAGCTTAGTGTTTGCAAATTTATCTTTCCGTATTCCCCGTGGGCAAATGAATAAAAAAATTTGTGTTAGTTTCTAGTCTCTGTCGTCTTGAATTTATTGGGTGCATCTCAAAATGTCGTTTTGTTGATTAAAGGGCGAATTTTCGTTTGTATTTCATGCAGTCGCATCCGAAAATCTACAAAGGAGGATTTTCGGATGCTCCAAGGGTTTTTTAAGGGCAAGAAGCGTTAAAACTTTAACG
>JBCDKV010000673.1:0-3168 GCA_038746215.1 Bacteroidota bacterium
AACGACTCGTCGAATTTAAGGCATGAAGTACCTATTAGTCTTTGCAGGTCTGTTCCTGAGTTTATCGCTAAATGGGCAGCAACACTCGCTCATTTTGCAAGATATTCAGATCGTAAATAACAAACGAACGAAAAGCTATATCATATTACGAGAGTTGACCATCAAAGCAGGCGACTCGATAGCGGAAGAGCAAAAAGCATGGCTGATCGAAAAGAATCGCAACCAGCTTTTGAACACGGGGCTTTTTGCCGATGTAGAACTTGAATTTATACAGCAAGCAACGACAGGATCGCTTACGCTCCATATTGAAGTACAAGAAAATTGGTATATCTATCCCTATGCTTGGCTCGATTTCATTGATAATGATGTCAATGTTTGGTGGGAAGTCTACGATGGAGCGCTCAACCGAACCCTGCCTTATTTAGGACTCAAACACGTCAACCTTTCGGGGCAGCAAGATGAACTGACGGCTTACGTTCAGGTTGGATTTACGGATCGCGTTCGTTTTGCTTCCACCTTTCTGCGAAAGGTACGGCTTTCGTATACTTCTCCTTACCTAAATAAAAAACAGACGCTACGTGCAACGGGCGACTTGCTTTTTGGCAAAGACAGAAGATTACGACTGAACACGTTCAATAATCGGGACTCCTTCATCACCAACGAACAAATACCACTTTTCCAACGCCTTCGACTAGATTTTGGGCTCAACTACCGTCCAAAACTCTTCGAACAACACGAAGTCAAACTGTCTTATGTCCGTCGTAGCATTGATAATACAGTAGCGGAACTGAATCCCGCTTACTTTTTGGACGGAGCATTGCAGCAACGTTTTTTGTCGCTGTCTTATCGCTTTCTATCCGACCGTCGAGATTTTCAACTATACGCTAAGCGTGGCTACTATTTAGAAGCCGCTATCACGAAGGAAGGTTTTGGACTTTGGAAGGAGCGTGATGCACTAATCTTAGCTGCCAACTACGCTAAGTACTACAATTTCAGTCCAAAATGGTCGATAGAACTTTCGGTCAATGCACGCACCAATTTGGGACGAAACACCATAGATTACTACAATTTGCCAGTGGTGGGACCAAAACCAGAAGTCGTGCGAGGCTATATTGGTTACCATCTGCGAGGTAGCGATTTTGTGTATTTGAAATCTAGTATCCGCTACCAATTGCTAGCGAACTATCTGCAACTAGGCGGTATTCGTTTGTTCAAGCGATCTTTAGTCCCTAAACGCTACCAAAGCCTTGCGGTGCAAGCCTTCATCAAACTCAATAACGACCTCACTTACGTCAATAATATCCAAACGGGCGATAGCAATACACTGAATAATCAACTTCTGTATGGTAGAGGACTCAGTTTAGATCTGATCTTTGCCAATACGCTACTACTCGAATTGATGGTTAATGCCAATGATCTAGGCGAAACTAACTTTAGAGTACATACTTACTATGCTTTCTGAAAGCTTTGTACACGTCCAATTGATAATCAAAGGGCTAACCCTAGCCAATAGTCACCTACAACAAAACACAAATTTGAAACACTAAGAAAAGCAACTAGTGTAGCTATGTAAGCTGCTTCTTTTTTCTCCTATAATCTAAAATATAAGTAGTCTAGACTGCCTTTCCCAAGGTTGTAAATAATTGATAGTAAATTAGGCGTGTACGAGGTACTGTTTTTCTTGACATTTCGATCAAAAATAGCCTGATTCAATGCAAGAAAATCGCGCAACAAGTATGCTCAGCAAGTCTCTTCGGACGGAAACACAAATTTTCGGTTATTTTTCCGAAAAAAATAACCGAAAATTTGTGTTTCCGTCCATAAAAAACCTTTAAGCATACTTGTTGCGCGATCTCAGGAGGATTTCTCAGATTTATTTCAAGCATTGCTTAAAACATTCATATGCTCCTAATAGTAAATCGGTTGTACTACTTGCGTCAATTCACTAAGATTCAGGATTAAGCTTTAATTTTTGGTTTGCTAGTCTGACTTCTCGCTTCTAACTTCTGACCTCTAGCCTAGCCAATAGTCATTCTAGCTTCTAACATCAATCCAACTGCATCAAATCAGGTACGCCGTGTATTCTCGTCACGTTGAAACCCTCAGCATACGCATAGCTAGCAGCACGTCCAAAGGTCTTGTTTTTTCCTTTGATTAAGTCAAAAAAATCAGAACCAGTCAAAGGTGTCTCTAGTTCTTCCGAATTCGGATCATAAAATTGAGAGCGAAAAGCTAGAATCAGTTCTAGTTTCCGCTCCATATAAGCTGAAATATCCACCACTAAATCAGGCGTCAGTTGGCGATCTTGAATGTAGTGATAGACGGCTTTGGGACGCCATCTATCCTGTACATTTCCCTCGCTATCCGTAGTTACTATTTTTTGAAGCCCAGATAAAAAACACGCATCGGCAATCAATTGCGCTGCCCTCCCGTGGTCGATATGCCGATCTTTTAGTGCATTAGCAAGTACAATATCTGGCTGATGCGCTCGTAGCACCGCAATGATTTTCAAACGATTTTCCATGGTATTCTCAAAATGGGCATCCGCCATGCCTAGATTCTTTCTGAACTTAGCGCCCATCATCTGACATGCATTTTCGGCTTCTTCCATCCGCAATTCGGGAGTGCCGCGCGTACCCATTTCTCCTCTAGTCAAATCGAGTAGCCCTACGGTATAGCCCAAATCAATATGTTTGAGTAGCGTCCCACTACAACTCAACTCGATGTCGTCGGGATGTGCACCAATAGCAAGGATGTTTATTTTCATTTATGCTTTGAAATTAAGAACCGTTTTTTCAATAATATCACAGCACTCGTGTAATTGTTCTTCCGTCATGACGAGCGGCGGTGCAAAACGAATAATGTTACCGTGTGTCGGTTTTGCCAGTAAGCCATTTTCTGCTAATTGCATACAAATGTTCCAAGCTGTCCTGCTGTGTGGTGTATCATTGATGACGACGGCATTGAGCAAGCCTTTTCCTCTCACTAGGCTAAGTAAGCTGCTTTTTTCCACCAACAATTGCATCCTATGTCGGAATACTTTACCAAGACGATCGGCATTCTGTGCCAGTTTTTCATCCTGCACCACTTTCAATGCTGCTACGGCGGTGGCACAAGCCACAGGATTTCCTCCAAAAGTGCTGCCATGCTGCCCGGGATGAATCACTT
>JBCDKV010000674.1:0-3167 GCA_038746215.1 Bacteroidota bacterium
AGTTTGATTGTTCCACCTTTGGGCATTCTGCGCAATACGAATACTTGTTGATGAATTTTGGCAGCGTGTTTATTCATGTTTTTTAGGGAGAAAACTTTGAAAGGATTTTGCCTTCGATGACACACATTGCACTTAGCATCTAATATCTTGAATACAGCTATTTTTAAACTATCAGGTGAATCATTAATGAAAGTGATGCTGCTATTTGTAGCTGCGTTTAGCGACTTAATTATAGGCGATGGGACAAATGTTAAGAGAAAAAAAACTGTGAGAATAAGGGTGATGATTGTCTGTTTCATTTTACTACCGTTTGATTTACAATAGCAAAATTGCAGGCAAAAAGGAGGGTATGCTTGACTGTTTCAGCCAATGTTTTGACAGTTTGCGCCAAAAGTGGTTGAAAAGAGTAGATAGAATTCTAAAGGATAACTTTAAACCATCTTCCGATACGCCGTAGGCGACTTCCCAGTCCAGCGTTTGAAGGCTCTATTAAAGGCACTTTGTTCGGAAAAACCAGTCAAGAAAGCAATTTCGCTGATGCTTTTGGAGGGCGTGTGAAGTAAACTAGTTGCGGTTTCTTCTTGTGTCTTTTTGACCAAGGCTCTAAAAGTCGTTCCCTGCTCGGAAAGTCGTCGAGTGAGTGTTCGACTGCTCATCCCAATATGCTTACCCAACTGATTGATGCTAGGAATACCGCTAGGTAGTGCATCTTTGATCAAATTTTCTACATCAACAACCAATTTACTTCCTACTATTTCCAGTCCATTAGTGGCTTCTTCCACACGTTCGATCAAAAAGCGATTGATACTGGCGTCTGCTTTAGCTGTTCTTGTTTTCAAGTCTGCTGTGGTGTAGCTAATGGCGTAGTGCGGTTGATTGAAAAGGATGGGACACTGAAAGGCAGCATGAAAGCTGGTCAAATCTTTGGGAGACTGATGTTTAAAAGCAACTTGGACTGGTTGAATATTTTTTTCGGTCATTGCTTGCAATACGACCACGGTTGCGGAAAGGCTGGCTTCAGTGGATAACTCCAACCCACGTCTGTAAGCCGCTCTATTCAAATGGACATGAGAAAGCGTTCCTTCCTCTTTGATTTGCCATACAAACGTATTGGATAATAACTTAAAGTAGCGTTCGCTTCGCTCAAATATCTCTCCTACATAGGAGCAAGTTCGCCAGGAAAGTCCCAATACACCATAATCATCAATTTTCATTTGCTGTCCTACTCGCACACCAAAGCCAGGTCCGAGTTGCTCATCTAGCAGCTCGTGAACCAGAAAGAAGTCATCTGCCAATATCGCTTGTGCATCATCTATCGCTTCGTAGGGGATGGGAAAATGACTGAAATTTTCTTTGGTGAGTCCCTCTGCAATGGCGCAGTTCAGCATCTTTCGATATAGATTGATAGAGAAGTATTTCATTTGCTTTTCTGTCGAACTTGATATGCTAGGAATGGTACACAAATAAATTTACATTTTGACTTGCTGCATCCCAACCGCTTGCGGTTCATTCGCTTGAATATTCTTAATATTCACCCTTTGGGATCGCTCATTCATCCTTACTCATCGTTATAAAAAGCCTTACAGAACATAGGCTATGCTTAGGCATCCCATCCGCTTTGCGGTTCAGAAGCTCACACTTCTTCATGCCTTGATTAAGAAAAAATGACTGCCTCAAAATTTGTAAATTTATTTATATCCCATTCCTTACGGGTAAAGATCGTGAATTGTCTTGTGAAATTGGCAGGGTTGCTATGAAATTTTAAGATGACTTAATCCAAAATCAAAATTAATTTTTGCTTAGGACTAAGTCACCTTGTGAATACTGATACCTCCCAAAATACCTTTCCTTGTCTCAAGGAATCATCACAATATTCCCTCTCTTTCGTCCAGAATCTACGTGCTGATGCGCTTTTATGACTTCTTCTAGTGCGTAGCGACGATCAATTACCAAACGCAGTTTCCCCAATTCCATCACTTTCACGACGTTTTTCATCATTTGGCGCAAAACCTCAGTAGGCAAAGTTCCTGTAGCGGCAAATTTGGCTTTTTTATGCCCAACAATCGCCGTTCTCAATACTTGAAAAAGCAAGGGCATCGACAAGACAGGAGATAAGTATTGCCCGCCTTTCACCAAAGCTTGCTTTGCTTTTGTAAAAGAAATTTTCCCTATGGTATCGTAGATGATGTCGTATTGTTCTCCAAGTTTTGTGAAGTCGGTTTTGGTGTAGTCAATGACGTGATCTGCGCCGAGGGACTTCACCAATGCTACATTTTTTGTGCTACAAACACCCGTCACTTCCGCCCCTAAATATTTGGCGAGTTGCACGGCTGCCGTTCCCAAACTACCCGAAGCTCCATTGATCAAAACGCGCTGTCCTCTTTTCACCTTAGCAATTTCTTTTAGAAAGTTCATAGAAGTCAATGCGCCGTCACAAATAGCGGAAGCTTCCTCGAAAGAGATGTGTTCGGGCTTAATATCAACAACGCCATTTTCTGCGATACAAATGTATTCTGCATTCGCGCTAAAATTGAATGCGGTTTCTCCAAAAACCTCGTCTCCTACTTTGAATTTGCTCACACTTGCTCCAATCGCAACTACCTGACCCGCAAAACCTGTTCCGATGATCGGATGCTTCGGTTTCCTTAAACCTATAAACAGCCGACCATAAAAAGGCGTCCCTTGTCGAAGCATCGTATCTGCTGCGGTCACAGGCGTTGCCATGACTTGGACTAAGATTTCGTTGGCTTTTGGTGTGGGTTTTGCGACTTCTTTTACTTGAAGGATGTCTGCTGCGCCGTAAGTTTCTGCTACGACTGCTTTCATGCTTTGTGTATTCATTTTTTCTGTTTTTAGTTTTGAAATAAATGCTGCTGCAAAGTTGGAGGGAAAGAGGAGGGCAATCGTTCTAGTTTTGGAATCGGTACTTTTCTTGAGTAGTAGTACTTTTGGTATAAATACTATTCAGTAATTCCCTTTTATATTGCTTAGTCGCTCCTTTCAGAAGGAAATAGAACGCTAAACTGACTTCACCAATAGCAGCGGTAATACCGACAACTAGTGCCGTCCATCCTTCGTAGCCAGGAAGATTGAAATTGATGAAGGTTTCGATTAAATAGCCAACAGCCGAGCCAAGCAAAAAGCCTCCAAATAACTTAGGGACGACA
>JBCDKV010000675.1:0-3161 GCA_038746215.1 Bacteroidota bacterium
CGATGGAGACTTCAAAACCACCGTCCAGATCATCAATTTTCAGGACTGGTACGTGATTTTTTTCTACAATATAGAAGCGATTCAACCACAACTGCATAGCATTTGGATACTCGCGTTCCTCGAAGCTCGAAAATTTCTCGACGCTACCTTGAAAAAAAAGTTGCGCTGCTGCTGTCTCTAGACCTCTATAATCCAATCCATTGTGCTGATGCACAAAATGATTGAGGAAGAAAGACAACAAGTCACTTAAATGATTCTGCTGGCTCGGAGCGATCATTTGTTTACCGACTTTGTAGGATAGCAAATTGGGGGGTACTAATTGCTGCATGGTTTCGGAGACTTGTCGCACCTGTTCGTTCAAATTGGCGGGCAACCAACGTACTTTGTAGCGTTGTGTACCGACTTGCAAGAGCTGTGGAATCATGGCACTTTGTGAGGCTAGCTGCTGCGCAAAACGGTGGGTAAAATACAAGCCTCGTAATCCTTCAGAATAATAACGCAAATTGGTGAGCGGAATCTGCGCTAGCCACTCCGTCAATTCAGCAGCATTTGCCATTTGCAGCAGTAGCTTTCCCTTTTTATCTCTAATATTGCAATGGACAAAATCCAACTCGCTATCCAGCACCACTTCAATGTCGTCGACGGTATCCAGCATCTTGTCTGGTGCTTCTTCTGCTACTGTTTTCAGGGATTTTTGCATCGTTCGGGCGATGCTTTTGTAGCTCTTTAAAAGTAGCTGCTTAAAATCTTTGGAGGGCGAAAAAACGGGCTGCTCACTCAACAATACCAGCAGATTGTCGCGCAATTCTGGAATTTTGGTAAAGTCCAACTGCGCCAATGCCGTCTCATCTAATTCAAAATCATCGTTTGATGTCTTATCCTTTTCCCATAATGCTTCGATTCGCAGTATATGTACATCCTTTTGTCCACTCAGCGCGTAACCAACACCTTCCAGTCCTTTGAATAGGTCAAAGCCATGCAATTCGAAAACTAAAAAAGGATTTTTATCAATTTCATTGGCAACCAAATACAACACGGCAGCCAGATGTTTACAAGGCACTGCCCAATCGGGACAAGAACAATTGCCATCAATCTCCTTCCAAGAGCGTGGGAAAATATTGATTCCTGCTTTTTTGCAAGCTTCATTTAGTTCGTTCGGAATCTCTCGATTCAAAAGTTGAGATAAATAGAGTGGATTGCTGGTAACAATTTCTATAATTTTTGCCTTTTGGCTGGCACTGAAAGTCGGAATCGTGAGCTTGACGTTATAAGGACGTGGGCGCGATCCCTTTACTTTCGCCGAAATTTGATTGTCCTTAATTTGGATGTCTCGTGCTGCCCCCTTGTTGGCGTAGGTGCGTCCTCTCGGCAAGCGATTAGAGTAATCAATCTGGTTTAAGGCATTCAACCATTGTTTTCCCCACCAAGTTGTACCATATTTTTTGCGCATAAAAAGCTGTTATTGTTGGAGTTGCGAAGATAGGGAATAAATTAATAGCAACAAGTAACCAACGCTTCTGGATTTTTGTACGTCTTAGTCATATGCAGCAGTATGTTTAACGAAACCAAACTAAGTCAATTCGAGGAAATTGTGTAAGAGATAGGCTTTGGCAAGTCCCTTCGGACGGAAACACAAATTTTTCTTGAAAAATTTGTGTTTCCGTCCATAAAAACCGCTGTGCATACTTGTTGCGCGATCTCAGGAGCTTACTAAGGCTCATTTCGAGCATTAGAGCATGTTTGGAGTACTATCTTCCTGCAAACCAATATTTTACGAACTTGACTTTGAAAATAATCGCTCGTTTATCTCGATAAAGTCGCTATTATTTGCTTCGTCAAAACCGTAAACTCTTGATTTGCAGTTCGATTCTACTCCAAACAAGCTCTTACAAAAAGCTTTATACGCTACTACAACTTATTCACTAATACTGACAAGTTTAACCGCTCACTTTACATTTTTGCAATACGAATAAATAACGTCATTGCTATCCAGAGATACTTCTGAAAACAGGCTGATAAACTTGTCAAAAAAACTTTCCTAAACTATGAAAAGATCACTGTACATCATCCTCGTACTCGCGCTATTCGGCTCGACCCTCGCTGCACAGGATTTGAAGTTGGGCAAATTTCCAATCAAGACCTTTTACGCCAATTTTGGGTGGGACGAAGATTTACTTTCCAATATGAGCAGCGACTATTTTCAGGACATGGCAAGAACCCCCAATGCGCGTCTCGAAGCTATGAATATCCATAATGTAGAGGTGTATTCGATGATTTGTGAGAACCCTAATATAGAGATTGGGGTGACGTTGGAGTTACCTCGGAATTTAGAACTCTCTCTAGGTGCAGCCGCTATGTTCAACCGAGTAGATGGTATCACCTACGACTGGCGTAGTGTTCAAAACTGGGATGCCAATTACATGAACTATTCTAGCTATGCTGATGAATATGCTTTAGACGTTGCGCTCAATAAAAGAATAGCCGTTGCACTTTGGCGCAATAAATTAGGCAATGCTCCAATCAATTTATACATCGGTGCTGGTACGAATGCTGGTTTCATCACCAACAATAGAATGTATGCCTACGGCTCGTCTTCCTATACCGTTGTAGATTTTAGCTACGACAATTCCGATCAATTGGTAGAGAATGTCATAGGCAACGAAAGCTATGATCACTTTAACGATGAGGTGGAACTCCGCAACGGCTTCACACAGCGCATCTACGGACAAGGCGCAGTTGGTATCACGTTTCTACGCCGCTTAGAACTGGGATTGGAAGGTAAATATGGCTACGGTTATCGCGTAATTGGTGGTGCAGGCGCGAAAACGACCAATTTGCGTTCCATTGGGTTGTTTGCGCGTTGGTTGATGTTTTAGGGGAGAGTATTTTTCTTTTGCTGCTTTGCGAAAGTTGCGCGAGGTTTGAAGTGGCGCAACTTTTGTAAAGCTTATAAATATACTGCGTATGGGATAAAAAAGTGCATTTCTATCTCTGTTGATTTGTTGAATAGACTACTGGATATTTTGACAAAAATCAGCCTTTTCTTTTTGTCTTGATACAAAAAGAAACAAAAAAATCAAGACTTAATTTCTTTCTTAACGTTCCAAAAGCCCTAAAAAGACTAAACAAAATAAACTCGCCTTAACGATTGGTCTTCAGTA
>JBCDKV010000676.1:0-3156 GCA_038746215.1 Bacteroidota bacterium
ACCCTTAGATTAGGCCACGATTGCTGCAAATCTGACT
This sequence comes from Bacteroidota bacterium, assembly GCA_038746215.1. Classification (GTDB taxonomy): domain Bacteria; phylum Bacteroidota; class Bacteroidia; order Chitinophagales; family Saprospiraceae; genus JAAUTG01. The sequence continues at coordinate 38 of JBCDKV010000676.1, forward strand.
CCAAGTGTTCTAAAACATGAGCAGAAATATCGATGGGAGCATAATTGAAGTCAGTCTCGTGCGCCAAAAAGTGTTGTAGTAAAATTTTGGTCTTCGTACCATCACCTGCTCCTAATTCGACAAGATCGAACGCTTGTTGACCAAAAGCTTGACGCAAAGCTTCCTTGTGGGTTTCAAAAATTTCAAATTCACAATTGGTCAAATAGTATTCGGGCATTTCCATGATTTGCTGAAACAAACCGTCTCCTTTTGCATCATAGAAATATTTGGAGGAAAGTTGTTTTGGGCTTGCACTCAATCCTTTTGCGACATCTTTGGCAAAAGCAGTATTGATTTTTTTAGGGACAATTGTATCTTGATGTATCATGCTATTATTTTATTTCGCATTCTTTGTTAGGGCTTTACGAAGTCTCAGTTTTGTCAATAGAAAACAGCCTGAGCCAACGCAAGAAAATTAAGCAACAAGTATGCTCAGTAAGTTTCTTCGGACGGAAACACAAATTATCAGTTATTTTTCCCAAGGAAATAACTGATAATTTGTGTTTCCGCCCATAAAGAACCTCTAGGCATACTTGTTGCGCGATCTCAGGAAATTCACTAAGACTTGTTCCTAATGTTGTCCAAAACTTCGTACAAACCTATATTCTTTATTAGTCGTTTGAAAAGTATTAAGACTATATTACGATAGAACCTGAATTTTGACGCTATCAACTCACTAGAAGTACTAGATTTCAAACCTCAGATAGCCTGAGTTTACCTACCTAATACCTTGTACCTAGTACTTTACAAATTCCTAGTTTTCAATTACTTCGCCAAACGAATACCCGTAAACTGCCAGCGTTTGTCGGCGTGAAAAAAGTTTCGATAAGTTGGTCGAATATGGCTGATCGGCGTTGCACAAGAACCACCACGCAAGACCATCTGATTCACCATGAACTTACCATTGTACTCCCCCAAAGCACCTTTAAAACGTGGGTAGCTGGGATACGGAAGATAGGCACTCGCCGTCCATTCCCAAGTTTGTCCTAGCATCTGATAATCTTCTTGTGCTTCCGCAATACTAGGATGAAACTGCATACTCTCCACAAAATTTCCGTCAGTTGGAATCTGATGATACAACTTGCCACATGCCACTTCCCATTCAAATTCGGTGGGCAAGCGCAGTCCTTTCCATCTAGCAAAAGCATCCGCTTCGTAATAACTAATGTGCGTTAGCGGCTCATTTTCATTGATTTTTTCTAATCCTCGTAGGGTGTAATGATACCACTTGCCTTCGTTTTCGTACCAATACAGTGGTGCTTTCACTTCTAGTTGTCTAGCCCACTCAATACCTTCCATCAACCAATACTCAAAGTTTTCGTAGCCCCCCGCTTCCATGAATTCAAAATACTCCCCGTTCGTCACTAGCCGATCCGCTATTTCAAAATCTGCCAAATAGACCTTGTGCCGACTTTGCTCATTATCCCAACAAAAGTCTGTGCCGTTATAGCCCACTTCGTACAAGTCTGCCTCAAAAGCCTTAAAGCCTAAAGGACGTGCTTCTTTATAACGCATATCCGACATCATCTCCTGATAAGGTGGATAGAGCGGATTGTTACCTAAAATATATTTAATGTCGGTCAACAAGAGTTCTTGGTGCTGCTGTTCGTGTTGCAAACCCACTTCCAATAGATGCACCAGTTTACTATCCTCTCCCTCAAAATTTTCAATCATTTCGAGCATCTGCTGATCGACATGTGCTCTGTATTTCATAATATCTTGTACAGAAGGACGCGTCATATTACCACGTGAACTCCGCAAAATTCGTGGACCTTGTCCTTCGTAATAGCTGTTGAGAAAATAGTTGTACTTTGGCTGGTACAGTTGGTAGTCTTTGATGTATTCTGCTAGAATGAAATTTTCGAAGAACCAAGTCGTATGTCCCAAATGCCATTTCGGTGGACTCACATCATTGATCGGTTGTACCACGAAATCTTCTGTACTGAGTGGACTGCACAGATCGACGGATTGTTGCCGTACCGCTCGAAATCGTTGTACCAGTTTTTGGAGTGCAGACAGACTCGAAACGATGGTATCGTTCATGTTATGAATAGTTTGTATATGTAAATATTTTTATTGCTATGGTAACTGGTGATGAGTAAATGCTGAAATGAAAAAATAGCTAATCCATTAGCTAGACTTTAGTCACTAGCAGTTGACATTTAGCTATTAGCCACTAGTGTTTATCCTATGTTCATGGCATTATCTAACACTTGTAAAAAAGCAGGACTGTGAATAAATTCATTTTACTGAATTACAAGTACTTGCGATTTAAGCCAACAGCTAATTGCTAAAGGCTAAAAGCGAGCTTACAGTCTGGTGAGTATTTTACTATAAAAAGTAATAATCTAAAATTTGTTTGATCTATTTTGGTTTTTGGACTTATTCATAGAATACTAGGTATGTACGAAGTCTCGTTTCCCTTAATAGGAATCAGTCTTATTCAATGCAAGAAAATCTCGCAACAAGTATGCTCAATTAGTCTCTTCGGACGGAAACACAAATTTTTCTGAAAAATTTGTGTTTCCGTCCATAAAAAACCGCTAGACATACTTGTTGCGCGATCTCAAGGGATTGAACAAGGCTTATTTCGAGCATTACCCAAAACTTCGTACGCCCTTAATAAAATATGTCAGGTCACGTATGTTGAAAAGCGTTAAATTAACCCTAACACCAATTATCAAAAAAACATTAGTTTTTGCCTTACCGTTTCGTGCATGTTCCATACTTTGCAAAAAATGTCTGCTCCAATACAATACTCAAGACGTAACTATTTGCTGGTTAGTAACAAGTGCCTTAATTTCTCGGCTAGATAAGGTAGTGTAGCATAAATTTGTATGCGCTGCCTTTTGAAAACAACATCATTTTTGTCCAAAAGGGACATCAAAATTACTAATTTTATCCTTGCAACTACCTAGCTCAACAGTTACCTCAACATGAATAATATGAAAAAAATATGCTTGCTTATTCCCTTTTGCCTCGTCTATATATTTACACAAGCCCAAGGCTACGACACCGCTTTTGGATTGCGCCTAGGCACGGAGTGGGGTGCGACCTTCAAACAACGCGTGGCTAAGCGT
>JBCDKV010000677.1:0-3147 GCA_038746215.1 Bacteroidota bacterium
CTCAAAAACATAGAAATTAAAGATAAAACGACGCAGGTTCTGGTAAGCAACTTTGAACAACTCTATGAAGTGACACACAATCTGCTACACTCTCACCAAGAATTACTAAATTTAGTAAGAAAAGAAAATAGTCCCATCCCAAAGGCTAGCGTAAATGGACACAATGGCAGTCATGCGTCAGTTTGACTCAATTTCGTGCCATTTTGTCCGATCTGAAATTGCTCCAAAGTTCATCGTCAGGTAAATCTGCACGGTAATCTTCTATTTTAACAAGACCATTTTGTGTGTATTCGAAGCGAAGCCGCTCCGCATGAAGGGCAATCTTTCGATCTACGTAGGAATAAGTCGAGCCGTATTTTTTATCTCCCACTATCGGGCAATCTATTGCTGCTAACTGCGCCCTAATTTGATGAAACTTACCCGTTTCGGGATAAATGCGTAAAAGACTTAGATCATCAGACTCTTTCAACAATTCATATTTTAGTTCTACCAGCTTTCCACCTTCCACGGGCTGCTCATAAATTTCACTTCTCTTTTCCTTTTGGTTTTTTATCAGGTAGTGTTTCAGATAAGCATGCGTCTGTGGTGGGGTATTCGATACAATAGCTACGTAAGTTTTTTGTACCTGCTGCTGCCTGAACTGCTCATTCAGTCGGCGCAAAGCACTTTTTCTTTTCGCAATGAGCAACGCACCAGAGGTCACTCTATCCAGCCGATGTACGATACCAACGTAAGGATTCCTATATTGCTCAGCCAGATATTCATAGACTAAACCTTCCACGCTAGTCTCTTCGTAAGGATTTTTTTCTACTACCATGCCCGCCGATTTATTCAGGAGCAGCCAGTGTTTTGTTTCTTTTATGATCGTGAGTACTTCTTGCTGATTCATTGATCTGCTGCCCGTTCTTTTCTGAAAAAATCCCGAATTTCCAGCCAATTATTCACCCTCGTATAGTCCTCATTATTTACATTGTGCGAAGCAGTATAGAGCAAGCCTTTACCATTAAAGTACTTCAAATTATGTACATGATCGTCGATCATATAATCTGCTTGGATGATGCTTTTATCGCCACACATCACGATTTTTTTCCAATGAATAAAAGGAAAGTGTGTACGTATCCAGTCGTATTTATCCGCGAGAGAATTTCGGAATTCCATCGCAGAAGTGACCACATAAATATCATAATGCTCCAAGAGTTCTTGCACAACTTGTTGGCTGTCAGGCATCACGGTAATATCCGCAAAAAAACCATCGGCGTGTAGATAGTCTCGCAGATGCTTAGCCCCTTCTAATTCGTATATTTTTTTACCCGCATAGTCTTTCCATTCGAGACGCCAACCTAAATCTCGCTCGAAGTAGTACAAGAATTTCTTGTAAATATCTGCTAGGACTTCGTCCATGTCTAAAGCAATTCGCTTCATGCGCTAATCTTTGTTGAGGTGTTTAAGTTGTTAATTCGTTCAACAGATGAACACGCTTGAATCTGGCAATCGTTAAAAACCAGACTTTGTTTATTCGTTGAATCGTTGATCTGTTCATTGCACAGATTCCTTTAAGGTTACTTTTTTTTGGGTAGTAATTACCAGCTAAAAAAATAAACATATCAACATCATAGACAAAGAAAATTTTTAACGATTGCCTCATTCAACTATTCCTTTGTTCTAATCAACAACACTTTCTTCGTCTGGGTCGTCCGACTCGTGCTATACTTTAAAAAGTAAATACCAGGTCGGAAAATATCACCGTTCAACTGCCAAGTGTAGTTACCAGCGTCGAGTGTTTCGGCACTCAACAAAGTCTTGATCGGGCGTCCAATGTGGTCTACAATGGTCATATTGACCTGATCGGCAATCGCTAATCGGAACGAGATATTCAACTCCACCAAAAATGGATTCGGATAGACTTCGATGGTGTAAGGATTGGCAGGGTCACGAGGATCCGTATCTGGATCGTCGTCATTCAAACCACCCACTTCGGTGAAAAAGGCAGGTTCACCTGTCAGCGATACGTAGCGTGCATCCACTATCGTCGAATCACCTGAGAAAGCGTAATCCCATTCCTTCTTAGCCAGTTTATTGATACCTGCCAAGTCTTTGAAATTCAAAACGCGAAGCGAAGATTCCGACTTATCCGTTTTAGTCTCCGCCCATAGCACATAGACGGGTTTACCTCTCTCCCCTTTGAACACTCCACCATTAATCCCATCGGGTAGTTGGAGTCGCTCAAAAGCACTCTGATCGTAGCGCATTTCGTGCAAGACCTCGGCAGTTGTTTTATAAGCAATAGCTACATCATTGGGTTTTTGACGATAAGGATCAGCTTTGAACATGTTCTTGAACAAGCCCATGATGTGGTATTCGTCATAGATTTCCTTGGCACGTTCATAGTCGAACTTATCTCCCAAAGTAAAGATGTGAAACTGGTGAATATCATTTTTCTGTGATTCGATCAGTGCTTTAATAATGAAATTGCGCTGCACCTCATCGGAGCCAAAATCCCTGTTCACAGGCTTGCGTGGTACGTTAGCCTCTGTGAGTATCCACTCCTTTCTAGGGTAAGTCGCTCCATCGTAACCGTACCTGTGCAGTACTTCCCGAAAACGAGACTGCAATCTCAGCATCCCTTGTACCGCAGCATCCGTGTGGCGGAAATAGACAAATCCACCCACGCCATTATTCCATTTGCGCAAACTATTGTCGATATGTGGATAAGAATGATAGCTCAACACATCGAAATAAGCACCACCTTTCAGCGGGTATTCTCCCGTCACCGTCCCATTGTTGGGATTGTCTGTATTGCGCAAAACGGCATCTAAGAAAGAAGGATAACCGATACCGCCAATGGCGACATAAGCTTCGGGATCAACCGTTTTGATAATATCGTAGCTAATACGCAACAGGCGCACATAATGAAAAACGGGTGCATGAATATCGTAATCGCAGGGATCGGGATTATTTTCCCACCAATTGCCATCCTCGCCTGGCTGCTCAATTGAATTCGCCGTGAAAGAATAATCTGGTTCATTCCAAATCTCCCAAAACTTCACATAGTCTTTGTAAAGCGTAACCGTTTTGTAAAGATAAGCGGCGTAGTAATTATCATCATTATAAGGCGTCCCGTTTGCACCGCCATCCCAAATCGGAGTA
>JBCDKV010000678.1:0-3141 GCA_038746215.1 Bacteroidota bacterium
AAATATGAAGAAGAACGATGCTAAAAAGAACGAAGCTAGACGCAATGGCGTAGGTGCGCATTAGTGGTCTAAGGCAATCGCAAGAAGGCTAGCCTTTGTTGATCTGTTGAAATTGTTGATTTGTTGAGCAGTCACGAATAAACAAATAAACAGCTTAAACGAGATTGGCTTTTTTGTGATTGTCCTGAACTGAATATGAATACCTGTCTACTTTGAAGTTACAGCGAAATCGTAGATACCAACTATTCTCAACTACCCCAAATACTTAATCCTTCCATTTCCTTTTGCCAAATCTTCTCCTCCCAACTCACCTTTTCCCTGCGATCAAAAAGCAGCAGATGACCTTCTTTCGCACCGCATTTATCCATATATGCTTTGGTCTGTACTATGCCTTCTTCAATTGTTTTTTCGAGATTACTGTAAAACAATTTGAGTTCCAAGACAATACTCTGCACTTGACCGTCGCCATAGAAAAATTCGATGAATAAATCGGTTCTACCTCTGCCAAAACCATATTCGCGCTCAATGCGTCCGCCGCCGTTGACGATGCGTTGGAGGAAGGCTTGCAACAGTAGTTGTGGGCCTGCTTCTTTGTAATCAAATCGCTCTACCCAATGCTCGGAATGTTTGCGAAAGAAGTCTTGGAAAGCGGTGAGCAGCTTGTGCATATCGAGTGAGCCGTCTTCGTTGATGTACCACAATCGTTTAGTGGTCAATCCAGTTTGTATATTCCAGGTCAGTTCTCTTGGAATGATTTCTTTATAGATAGCATTGGCAATACGAAATTCCCCATTGATGTCTAGTTGAATTAATCCCAAATCATTAACATACTGTACATCATCTGGGCGATGGTTTTGTGTTATATTTTTTCCACTCAACATCGGCTCAATGATACGTCTTACTCGATCTTCTCTCAATTTGTCCGTCAACTGATCCAGATGGGTATCTCGACGCAGAATGATGTTTTCTTTTGCGGTTTCAAAAATCTCCAAAGTGATGGGGCGTTGGCGATCTTGGTTTTCTCGCATACGGTAAGTCGCTTCGTAAGCAATCGCGTTCACTAGCCAGGGCTGTCCTTCGGTGTAGTACCAAGCTAAATCTGAAATCCCTTCTTCAAAAACTTGTCCCGTAGCGTCGGTGTGTTGCTGGTAAAGTTGGGCAATTTGGGCTTTGGTAAAATTGGCTAAACGCAAAGATTCTGCTTTGATGTTGAAAGCACTACCACCTGTAATGATTTCTTTAGTGCTAGAAGAATGAATGCGATAGTCACGCACATCTCGAACACCACACAACACAATGGAAATGGGAAAAGCTTGAGGACGCTGATTATAACCTGCTCTAATTTGGCGAAGCAGCGAAATGAGAGTGTCTCCTATTAAAGCATCCACTTCGTCTAGGAAAAGGACAACGGGTTTGTCTGCATTTTCTGCCCAAAAAGCAAGTAAATCTGTCAAAGCGGTGTTGTGTCCTGATTCTTCAAATATGCGTACGAAATTTTTTCTCAGAAATGAACTCTTTAGAAAATAGTACATACCAGAAGAAATACTGGAAAGCACTGCTCTCATACCATCTTTCACGTTCTCCCGGGCTGCTTGTGCTGCTTCGATATTGGCGTAAACGGCTTCGTATTGTCCAGAACTATTGAGTTCTTCTATCAAGGCGAGCAATGCACTCGTTTTTCCCGTTTGGCGAGGAGCATGCAATACGAAATATTTTCCTCTGTGAATCAAATCTACAACAGCCTGAAAATTCCATCTTTCATTGCTTGAAACGTAATAATGCCATTCGGGCTTAATCGGTCCTTCCGTATTAAAAAACTTCTCCATGCTACAAAGGTAAGGTTTTTTAAGCAGCCTTGATGTGGTTTTAAAGTTGCCCGTTATCCACGCGTTTTAGATGACAGGGAAGCTTGAAGTTGCCCTTGCAATTGTCATTTTTTTTGATTTCCTAGTTGTTTTAGGATTCTATGTCCTCTAATTTTCTAACTTTACTGTAATTCGAGTTCATCTAATCACCTATTTTCATATCAAAGCCACATGAAAAAATTAACGAAAGCCTCCATTCCTCAACGGGTATTTGATCTCTACGATGATTATGCGCATAACCGCTTGGATCGCAGAAGTTTCCTAGACAAATTATCGGTCTATGCGGTCGGTGGTATTACTTTGCCACTGTTGCTGAAATCCATTATGCCAGATTATGAAAGTACCTTGCAAGTTGCAGCAGATGATAGTCGTTTGAAGTCTGAAATGATTAGCTACGAATCGCCGAAAGGAGGCGGCACGATCAAAGGTTTGTTGTCTCGACCTGTGGGTGAAAAAGCAAAGCGGTCGGGCATCATCGTCGTACACGAAAATCGAGGACTGAATCCGCACATTGAAGATGTGGGTAGAAGAGCAGCACTGGAAGGTTTCATTTCCTTAGCTCCTGATGCTTTGACGCCGCTTGGTGGCTATCCAGGCACGGATGATGAAGGTAGAACCCTGCAACGCCAACGCGACCGACAGGAAATGCTACAAGACTTTATCGCTGCCTTCGAATACCTAAAAGTGCATCCTGAATGCAATGGTAGAGTAGGGGTAGTAGGCTTCTGTTTTGGGGGCTGGATTTCCAATATGATGGCGGTGCATGTGCCTGAACTTTTGGCTGCTGTCCCGTTCTATGGCACACAGCCCAGTGCGGAAGAAGTTCCTAGTATCAAAGCGCCTTTATTGCTTCATTTTGCGGCTTTTGATAAGCGCGTCAATGCAGGTTGGCCCGACTACGCAAAGGCCTTGCAAGAAAATAATAAAGCCTACAGCGCACATTTATATCCAGATGTCAACCACGGATTCCACAATGATTCTACGGCTCGCTATGATTATGAGGCTGCGCAGTTGGCGTGGCAACGGACGATGGATTTTTTTCAGGAAAAATTGGGGTAGGGGAATAACAGTAGTATAGTGAGCATTGATGACCTAAGTCATTCTCTCATAATCAGTACCACTGCTTGATCCAGCAATTCGTCTTTCCCCACTCGAATACCTTGAATCGTAGGCTTCATTGGAACAGTGGGGGAAATACCAATCAAGTGATGCTGACTACCATCGTGCTTTAGGACTTTCATACCCGTCCAACTGAATCGAAAACCACCCATAGTAG
>JBCDKV010000679.1:0-3136 GCA_038746215.1 Bacteroidota bacterium
AAAATGTTGCTTACAGATCGTAAAATAGTAAAAAAAACGGAAATAAATGAATTACGCAGCTACGGTAAGAAATATCTACTCGTATAAAGCATAAGAAAGTATCACAAAAGGATAGAATACAAGCAGAAAAAAGACGAGTTTAAAAGGCTAGACGGTCGTTTTGGCTTTGTCCAAATCGAAATTGACTAGCAAGGCAAGCAATAGGAAGAAGAAAGAACCAATTTTATCGGTTTCGATTAAATCATTGATTATCAGTACAACTAGAATAATAAAAAATGAAAGTACCGTCGCCATAATCCAGTTTTTTCTTAGATGATGGCGACATTGGTGGTAAGCTTGTTCTGCTTTGAGAAGTGTTAAAGCAATTAAAGCAATGAATATGAGCAGACCGACGAGTCCTTGCTCGACTGCTAACATGAGATAGTAGTTATGGATACCCGATTTTTCTGGATTATCGCTGACGTAGGTGCGAAAACTATTGATGGTATAAGATTGGTAGAAATTGTAAAAATTGCCGCCTCCAAATCCTAGCAAGGGCTTTTCTTTCACCATAAAAAAGCCACCAATCCAGCGATAGAACCTTTCCATCAAAGAAATATCTTCCAGATTGTAGGTCGCTTCGATTAGATCATTAAATTCAGTATGCGTGATCGTCTTATCGTAGTCTGGCGCATATTCTAAATATTGATTTTGATGGCTCAGAAAGAGCAGTCCGACGATGCTAGAAGCCAACGCAAGCAAAAGCACTTGTTTCATCAGGCGAAGACGAATCACAAAATAGACAATTACAGACAGCAAGACTGCGATATACGCCGCCCTGGTGTAAGATAGATAAAGTGAGACACAAAGAAAGAGGAAACTAGCGATCAAAAAGTAATGAATGCCCTTCCGCTTTTTGTACCAAGCAATGGCAAAAAAAACAAAGGGAAACAGCACCGCTATAATGCAAGCGTAGGCAACGTGGTTGCGATAGAAAGGGTGCAACACCCTGTAAATACTCTCGAAGGAAAAACCGTAGGTCGCATGACGAATATTGGTGACCACTAGGGTGAATAGCAAAGGAATGAACACACACCAAAAAGCAATACGCAACGATTTTTTGGAACGCAATAAGCTACCTGCCAACCAATAAAAGACGATTATATACCAAATCTTCGCCAGCAAAAACTTAAAAGACACAAAAGGGTCAGCAGAAGTAATGGTGGTAAGCCCCAACCACCCCAAATGTAGCAGCAAAAGCAGACTGATAGGGTGTTTGAAAAATCGCACATCGACTAAATTGGGGTGCTTAGCGAGTTGGTATAAAAAAATACCCATCAGACCAATAATCAAAGGTTCGGTGGGTAAGTCCGTCCCAAAACCATTTGGCAAGACCAGTTCGGTGGATAAGGGAATACAAATCAGTAATAAATAGAAAATTTTGCGATAATCGCTGATGCTGATGCCAATGATGATGGCTAGAATAGGCAGGGCGGCTAGAAAATATAGTTCAGTGGCTATCGCTAACCAGCTAGCCACTACGGTGACCGCCGTAAACAGTAGTAGTGGTTTTGGAATCGTGTCCAGTTGGAATAGTTGCTTGACCTGATTCATGGATAGCAATGAGATGCGATTGATGTTGTAAGCAGCAAATATAGGCTAAAAGGACAATAAAGAATACAAAAAAATCAAACTACACTTTTAAGACTTAGTAAAGTGTTTGAGATCGCGCAACAAGTATGCCCAAAGGTTTTTTATGGACGGAAACACAAACTTCAACTTATTTGTTAGAGAAAATAAGTTGAAATTTGTGTTTCCGTCCGAAGAGAATTACGAAGCATACTTGTTGCTCAATTTGCGGATATTGACCTGAACTATATTTGAGTCAAATATCAAGAAAAATGAGATTTGTACAGTCGTTATTCGCATTTTTCGCTGAATTGTTGATCTGTTTATCGCATAGATTCCCTTGATTTCACTTTTTCTAGTCAATGATTATCAGCTAAACGAATAAACATATCAATACCGTAAACAGAAAATTAGCGATTGCCTTACCAAACTACACCTGCGCCAGCATTTTCCACAATTTGATAGTTTCTACGGCGGCATTCACATCGTGCACCCTCAAAATAAGTGCGCCTTGCTGCAAGGCAACCATATTTAGTGCACTAGTCGCATTTAAGCTCTCCTCTACAGCTATATCCAAGTATTTGTATATCATGGACTTACGCGATATGCCTGCCAGAATTGGACATTCTAAGATTTTGAAAAGGTGCATTGCTTTGAGTAGCTTGTAGTTATCTGATATTCGCTTGCCAAAACCAAAACCTGGGTCTACGATAATGTCCTTTACGCCTAAGCTTTTCAATACACCTACTTCTCGAATCAAAAAATCCAAGACTTCCTGCTCCACGTTTTCATAGTCGGGCTTATGTTGCATATCTTTAGGTGTACCTTTCATGTGCATTAAAATATAGGGAACACCCAAATCGGCTACGGTCTGGTACATTGCTTCGTCCAAGCTACCTGCGGAAATATCATTAATAATGCTTGCGCCTGCTGCCACGGCTTCTCTAGCGACTTTTGCGTGAATTGTATCAATAGAAATGATGCTATCAGGAAATCGTGCTTTGATAGACGTTATTTTTGGAATTACCCGTTCCAATTCTTCCGCTACGGATATGATGCTTGCGCCAGGTCGAGAAGACATTCCCCCCACATCAATAATTTTTGCGCCCGCTGTCAGCATTTTTTCGACCTGTATCAAAGCTTGATCTAACGCATTGTAGCGTCCGCCGTCGTAAAAAGAATCGGGCGTGACATTCAAGATGCCCATTACGATGGGTTCGTGTAGGGTCAGTAATTGTCCTTTACAATTGAGGGTAAGATTTGGATGAAGCATAGTTGAATAGTTGATGCTTAATTTTAAAAAGTCTCTTCGGACGGAAACACAAATTTCAACTTATTTTTCGACATGTTTATTGAGACACGAAAAGTAGTTGACACTTTCAAATCCAAAGGGAAATTTTTACTTCGTAACAATTTCCCTTTTGGGAGGTCTTGTGGACAGAAATGATGTTGTGTTTAGTGATTTTTGGAAAAACCATTAAACACAACATCATTTCTGTCCGAAGGGTCTCTTGAAAATATATCAAGC
>JBCDKV010000680.1:0-3136 GCA_038746215.1 Bacteroidota bacterium
ATATTTCAGCAAAGGGCGTATGAGAGGGACTTCGTATTTCTCCTGCTCGTTTTAGATTTCTATTACTTAGACTCACCCATTTTCCTGATTCCCGTTGCGCGATTTTGTCATAAAATTCTACACTCCAAAAAGATCGAGTGTCAATGGCAATATCCCAGTCTAGGTAGCACCAAAAACTTTCCAAAAGGAAAAAGTACTGTTCGGTTTTCGTCCAAGTTTGGAAAGTTGTTATTTTTGTTGCGTTGGGAAACAGTAAATATTTGCTTTTCTCTCGCTTAATGCTTGCCAGTTCACTTACTTTAGCAATGTGGAAGAAGATGCTGAGTAGGTTGAAGGCTAACTGCTGACTTTTTTTGTGAACGCCCTGCGATTTGAAGTGCATTTGTTCGTTCAAATACATTAAATCTGCGTTGCGCAATACCTGCTTGGACTTAGTCAGCAAAATTCCTTGTTCTTGGCTAATGTAGTTCAAAAAGGTCTCAAAATCCTTGATGATTGCTTGATCGGCTACGGTCATGTAAATCTGATTATCCCAAAAATAAAAAAGCCTTGCAAATCTAAGATTTACAAGGCTTTGAACTTCGTAGCAGCGGCAGGACTTGAACCTACGACCTTCGGGTTATGCATCCCACTATAGCTTTCGCTACTTCCGAGTACTTCGGAATTTGATGGTCTGGACTTTCTCTTCACCCTGTCAGCATAAATCTGATTTAGGTGTCTGCCGTTAAGTCTCTACACTTTTCCGTCTAGGACGGACTTAGCTCGGGATTACCACACTAAAGGCTTCCCCGAATTTGACAGAAATCACTTAGAAATTTCTTCCTAAGCAGCCCACGCAAGACAACCGAAAAACATTTCTTTCAAATGTTAGCATTTAAAATAGTGTATTTTAAATGCCCACTTTCAATTGTTGCTCTTGAGCCCGACGAGCTACCAACTGCTCCACGCTGCGATATTAGGACTGCAAAAATAAGCGCATTTATTGAGATTTGCAAGTCTTTATGGAAATAAATTGTAGAGATGGACTTTTATAAGTAACGGACAAAAAATAAGTTTCTCATTTTGACCGAGCAGGTTTTGTTCTGCTACTACTCAGTAAAAGGGATGCAAGGGTTCCCTTTTCTGAGTCTAACGTAGGCATCCTTTCGGCTAGCGAGGCTTTTCAACACAGTAGCAGGGCAAAAGATGCCGTCATAAATCGGGAAGTTATTATTTGTCCGTTACTAAGTTCCCTTACCTACCAAAGCAGATTTGAATGCGCTAAAATCACTTTCCCCGACTAATATCGAATTTTTTATGCGTTCTCTTAAAATTAAAACATCGGACATACTTCGTTTTTTTACAAAGATAACTAAACTTGCACACTATTTTTGAGCTGTAAGTTGACGAACTGCAAACTACTGTTTGTTCCTATGTGTTTCTTCTGAAACGACAAAACAGTTTATTACAATTGACGAGTTGATCTACTAGGTGGATACCATTTTTTCTAAACGCAGGATTACTAGATCAATCTGTCTTACAAATTCATCATTAATGGGATTTTTTGATAAATTTTTCAATAAAGAAAAGAAGCAAGATTTAGATAAAGGCTTAGAAAAAACCAAGACGAATTTTTTTGGTAAACTCTCCAAAGCAGTAGCAGGAAAATCAAAAGTCGATGAAGAGGTGCTGGATGAGTTGGAAAATATTTTGATTAGCTCTGATGTAGGTTTGGATACTACGGTAAAAATCATAGATCGCATAGAAGCGCGCGTTGCGAAGGATAAATACTTGGGAACGGCGGAACTCAACGAAATCCTACGCGATGACATCGTACAATTGTTAGCCGAAAATAATACGACCGATTTATCAGACTACACATTATCCAATGATGCCAGACCTTGTATTATCATGGTGGTCGGTGTGAATGGTGTTGGGAAGACGACGACGATTGGGAAGTTGGCGCATCAATACAAAAAGCAAGGGAAAAAAGTGATTTTGGGAGCGGCGGATACCTTCCGTGCCGCTGCGGTCGATCAGTTGAAGATTTGGTCAGAACGTGTCGGTTGTGATTTTTATAGCAAAGGCATGAATACCGATCCAGCCGCCGTAGCTTACGAAACGGTAAAAGCAGCAATAGATGGCGGACACGACGTTGCCATCATTGATACCGCAGGGCGTTTGCATACCAAAATCAATTTGATGAAAGAATTGAGTAAGATCAAGCGATCTATGAATAAAAGTATGGCGGGCGCACCCCACGAAGTGATGTTGGTACTGGATGCTTCTACGGGACAAAATGCCATCGAGCAAGCCAAGCATTTTACGGCTGCCACCGAAGTCAATGCACTAGCTTTGACCAAGTTAGATGGTACGGCAAAAGGTGGCGTCGCCATTGGTATTTCAGATCAGTTCAAAGTACCGATTCGCTACATTGGCGTTGGAGAAGGCATTGAACACTTGCAAATTTTCAACAAACGAGCATTTGTGGATTCGATGTTTGGTAACAAGACTTTGTAGATGGATTGTCTTGCATTGACTCAGGCTATTTTTGAGTGAAATGTTAAGAAAAACGAGACTTCGTACACCCTGAATAAAAACAAGTAAAATGTCAAGCGAATAAATAAACTGGTCCATATTTTTATAAGCAAACCCCTTTTAAATAGCTAAACCTGTGAAATTAACAACTGCCTATATAGAGCATACCGTAGAATTTGATACGCCTATTAGCCTCTACATGAAACTGCGCGATCACTTCATTAATCCGATCTTGCTAGAAAGCAATTATCACCTCAACGAGCGCAACGCACGTTCCATCATTGCACTCGATCCCATTGCTGATTTTAAGGTGCAAAACGGACAAGTTACCAAGAGCTTTCCCGATGGTAAAAGCGAGCAACAGCAACTCAATAACCCGCTAGAAGTCTCTGCTTTATTCCAATCGTTCATTCAGCAATTTGAGGTGGAAATGCCCGAAGATCGCGATCTGATCAACGGCTTTTTTGGTTATTCTTCCTTTGATAGTGTGCAGTATTTCGATACGCTGGAATTTCCTGATGAAAAGCGAAAAATGGACATTCCTGATATCCACTATTCGCTCTATCGCTATGTCATTGTGACCGATCATCCGCGCCAAATTGTCTATGTATTGCAAAAT
>JBCDKV010000681.1:0-3134 GCA_038746215.1 Bacteroidota bacterium
CGCTCTTGCTGAGCGGCTGGAAAAGTCGCATTGATCGCCAAATTCGCTTCTTTTGGAAAACGGTGCAAGCTGATGCGATACTTTCCATTCGTCGCAAACTCAATTTTCCATCTGCCCGTTGCTCCGTTCGCAGCAATCACACCTTTTTGATGCCAAGCCCAGCCCATGTTACTAGAGATCATATCGTGAACCGCAATACGAACAGGATTCTCGTGAATTGTTCCTGCCTGGATGTAAGCGTATCGCTCGTTCACGCCTGCTGCTTCAAAAGACTGCCACCACCTTTCGTAGCCTTCCGCCAGACGAGCCGCTACTACTGGATAATCCTGAACGATATTATTTTTTTGCTTCAAATCCTGCCGCAAATCGTACAAAGCGGTGTCATTCACTAACCGCCAGTCACCACTCATCACGGTATAATCTTTGTACTTCACTAAATTCAGCGTTCTTTGGGTATCCATGTAGAGTATCCGATCTTTCCAAGCGGTATCTCGATCTTTGAGTAATGGCACTAGACTCTTTCCATCCAGTGGCTTGATAGGCAGAAACTTAGACCCTGTCAATTCGACCAGTGTAGGCAAGAGATCATAGTGTGCGGTGAGTTGTCGGATTTCTTTGCCGCCCGTTATGCCGCCTGCTGCCCATTGCATGTAAAACGGTACGCGATGTCCGCCTTCTAGCACACTGCCTTTACTGCCACTCATCCCCGCATCGTATATTTTTTGACCACCTGCCGTACCATTATCAGTCATAAAAATAAGGATGGTATTATCAGCAATTTTTAGCTCCTGCAGTTTTGTAATCAATCGCTGGAAGTTATCATCAATATTCGTAATCATGCCGTAGAAGCGTTGGTGGTATTCGGGCAGCTCACTATCTTTATACAGGTCAAGGTATTCCGATGGACAGTTGAGTGGTGTGTGAGGCGCATTAGTAGAAATATAGCAAAAGAAAGGCTGATTCCTTTTTTGTTCGATGAAATCAAGTGCCTCGTCAAAAAACACATCAGTACAATAGCCGCTATACTCTTCAGGCGTTCCATTGTGCCAATACGTATCGTCAAAATAATTATTCCCCCAATAATCAGGTCCTTGCCCAACGCCGCCACCACCGTGTCGTACCACTTCGTGAAAACCCCGATCCATCGGTCGAAAAGGATAATTATCCCCCAAATGCCATTTGCCAAACATGCCGTTGGTATAGCCATTTTGTGCTAAAATTTGTGGCAATAATATTTCGTCTTCAAATAAGAGCGAACGTCCCGCAATAGTATGAAAAACATTGACGCGATTGGTGTGGCAACCCGTCATTAGTGAACCACGCGAAGGAGCGCAAGTCGTGGATACATGAAAATTGGTCAGTCGAACTGCATTCTCGTAAAAAGCATCTATACTGGGCGTTTTTACGTAGGGATTGCCCTCACAAGCCAAATCATTTTTACCTTGATCGTCGGTGATAACCAATACGATGTTGGGTTTTTGTTGTTGCGCAAATGTTAGGCATGTCAGTAAGGTAAAAAGGAAGGTGTAGCTGGTTCTATTTCGTTTCATTATGATGTTGCTTGACTCTATATTTGCAACAAATCTAAAACGAAACTCCTGAAACATCCTTCAAATACACATACAGCGTAATTTTTTAATCAAAGATGCTATTTTTAAGTCCACCTAGTTAGAGCTATAAACATATGAACTGCACCTTTGCAAAGAAATGATAGAAAAGAATGGTGGCAGTATTTGAGTAGAAAGTACGCTACAAAAAGGTAGTGTGTTTAGTTTTACTGTTCCTTTGGCGTGAATCTAAACTACTTTTTAGTTCCCAGACAAGCTCTAATGAATCGACATTTTTATCCAAACACAAAAAAACAGCTAACCAAAAATGATTAGCTGCTAGCTCGTGACTCCGGAAGGATTCGAACCCTCAACCCTCAGAGCCGAAATCTGATATTCTATCCAGTTGAACTACGGAGCCTGATAAAACTAGAAAACAAAGATACGGACTTTCTAGTTCAAAAAAAATTATTGCCTTTGAATCTTGATAAGAAATTGTTATTGAAATCCTGAAATGTGCAAATGATACACAGATCAGTTATACTTGCTTGGTATGAAGCGAGTACGGAACTGGTCGGTCAGGAATTCGCCATGGTTTTTCACTAAAAAAAGGAAATCATTATGAGTAAGATGCAATCATCAGGCAGAAGAAAATTTCTAGCACAAGCCAGTATGGGCATGACAGCAGGCGTATTTTTCGCAGCCCCTACCACGTCTTGTGCGCAAAACCAAAATCAAGCCACGCCAGTAGACAACATCAATATCATCTGCCCTAAAGCAGGATACACGCCGCAAATTGGAACTTTGGTCTCTATGATGAACTGGATGCGCAACACGATTCTTTATCCCGTTCAAGGTATGAGCGTGAAAGATTTGGATTATTTACACGACGATAACTCCAATTCTATTGGTGCAATGCTGTGGCATTTGGCAGCGACGGAGCGTTTCTATCAAATCAACACCTTCGATGGAAGACCTTGGGGAAATTGGCCAGCGGAAGATCGAAAGGCATGGAGTACGCCTATGGGATTAGGCAGTAAAGGAAGAAAGAGAATCAAGAATCATCCACCAGAATTCTACTTAGAAAAGTTGGAAACGGTAAGGGCTAATACCCTCAAAGCATTTGCCGAAAGAGATGATGAATGGCTGCTATCTGTAGATGAAGATTGGGGATGGGGATCGACCAATAATTATTGCAAGTGGTTTCATGTTTGTGAACACGAGTCCAATCATAATGGTCAAATCAAGTGGATTAAAAGCAGGATTAACACCTAATGTCCAAGCGTTGCATTATTTCTGAAACTGTCATTCTGAGGTTGTAAACGCCTATCAATAATGCGAATAACGACTGTACAGATTTAATTCTTCTTGACATTTGACTCCAATATAGTTCGGGTCAATATCCGCAAATTGAGCAACAAGTATGCTCAGTAATTCTCTTCGGACGGAAACACAAATTTCAACTTATTTTTCTCCAAAAAATAAGTTGAAATTTGTGTTTCCGTCCATAAAAACCTTTGGGCATACTTGTTGCGCGATCTCAAACACTTTACTAAGTCTCAAGAGTTTAGCAAAGCTGTTCCTACC
>JBCDKV010000682.1:0-3131 GCA_038746215.1 Bacteroidota bacterium
CACCAAACGCAATTGCCGTTTTGCTTTTTCTTTCTCCAAACGCTCCTGCTCCGCTTGTGCTTTCAGGCGTTCTTGTTCGGCGAGGCGTTCCTGTTCAGCGAGTTTGGCATAGCGTTGTTTTCGAGCTTTCACGACGGCAGGGATCAAGCGGTCGTGCGAAAGTTCGTAGGTGTAGCCGCCACGCAAGAAGGGTTCAGAGCGCAGGAGACGACTATTGACGAGTTGTTCTAACAAAGCCGTTTGTACACCATATTCTTGCTCAATGAAACTTTCGTGCAGACTCAGGCGCATGCCGTCTTCGCCTTTGGAGACCAAGCCATCTTCGATGAGTTTTCGGGCGGTTTCGCGCTGTGCGTTGGCTAGCGAAGTGATCTTTTCCTCATAATATTGAGCAACGATATTGGCAGGTTCACCGATTTGTAGTAGATCAAGTTGTTGTAGCCCTTGCGCTTCGACCAGTTTTTTCTCGTAATGCTCGCACAACATCTGTATTAAAATACCTTCGATGCGTTGGTCTTCTTCGTTTTGGAGGTAGTGCAACAGTTGGTCGAGTGCGGCTGCGCTGTATTGAAAAGGCGGCGTAGCAAAATTGCCCGTCATGGCAGCAGGTTGCACGATCGCAGCACGAGCATCTTCGGGCGAAAGGGCAAGCAATTCGTAGCTGTGGCGTAGGACATTGGGGAAATAGTCTTTCAGGCGATCAAGTAAGTGCAAACGATCAGAGCGGATAGCGAAAAGCAGATGCGGCAATAAAGGCTGTTCGATCTGTGCATCTTCTTCATCGCTCAATTCATTTTGGTCTTCTAGCTGTTCTAGGCGTTCTCGAAAGCGTTGCGGAATGTGCGTGAAAACCAATTCTGCGAGTTCTTTGACGAAGACTTGAATGGCTGTATCGGGATAACTGAACAGTTCTTCAAATTGATCGAAAATAAGCAGTGGCGCGGCTTTCCCTGCTAGTTGTCGTTCTTTGGCGAGTGTCCAAAGGCTTTGATCTTGGGGCAGTAACTTTTGCAGCAAATCAGATTTGGAAGTGGTCTGCAAAGTGGCTTTTGTGCTTTCCAGAGGGGTATAAGCTGCATTGGGAGTCCAAGCACCGAAGCGGACAAGGAGGGGCTCATAAAGTTCGCCTTGCTCCAGTTTTGGGAGAATGCCCGCATTGATGAGGGAACTCTTTCCTAAGCCACTTTTTCCATGCAGCACTACCAAATTTTCACGCAAAATGCGCGTATTCAAACGCTGAATATCTTTTTCGCGCCCAAAAAAGATAGCACTTTGTTCGCGGCTAAAGGGTGTAACGCCTGGATAGCGATATTGTGGGTTCATAGATTTTGGGCTTTTTGCAGTAGTTGAAGCAATTCTCTAACGATTTGGTTGTAGCTGAGTTCTTGGTCTGCGAAAGAGATGATGCCTTGTGTTTTTTGCTGCTGCAAATTCTGGTATCGTGCGCTGAGGGCAATCAAATCGTTGAGTAAGTTAGCACTTTGCGGTTGTTTTTTCAGGAGTAGTGCTTTGCATTGAGCTAGAGCTTGCTCTATTTTTCCTGCTGTGATGAGTTCTCTAATAGCAGTAATAGGCAGGACGTCTTTGGTGCTTTCTTTTTTTCGGATAGCTTTTAGGATGCCTTTATTTTGACATTCCTCGTAAAGGGTATTCACGAAGTTTTCTACGTCGCTCGGCACAAATTCTATTTTGAACTCTTCCGTATAAATGCAGCGCAGCTTAGGATTTTCAAATTCTTTCAGAGCAATTCGTTCCACCTTTTTGAGGCGATCAGAATTGATGGATAGTTCTGCCAGTACGCGCAGTAGGATTTGGAAGTACCACCTTTCGTAAGGTAAGCCCAGAAAGATATAGGAATCTGCACTTTCTAGTGCCGATCGAAGGTCTTCGTGCATACTGCTGCCTGTAAAAATGGATTTGAGATAGTCGAAAAAGGCTTGTTGCGTCAGGACGATGCTTTCGGGTTCGTCAATATTGCCAAGTAGATTATAGAGCAGTGGCACTTGTTTGCTGGGTGCTTGGAAAGGATTCGGCGGACGATGCTTAAAATAAAAATCGCGCTGATATTGAAGCCCGTGCTGCTCAAAAGTGCGTGGCAGTAGATTATCAAAACCCAAACTGAAAATCATATTAAAGGGAATCTGCGCTAGGCGTGCCAGTTGGGTTTCTAATACAGGAAACTCCTGCTCGTAGAATTTCTTGATTCTCCGAACGACTTTCCGCTCAAAACGATCTTCCCGAAAGAGAAAAAAGCCGTCAGAATTGTAGAGTCGAATGTGCGGATGTTCTACATTATGGGCATCCAAGTCGTTTAAGAGTGCTTGTCTTAGCGTAATTCCTTGTGCGGTGTGGTAAGCACTTTGTCCGAGAAAAAGAACACATTTTTGTTCTTCTATCGTGTCGGTGATGTCGTTCCAATCTAAGCTTTGCATGGAGAGTAAGGCTGATTTTTAGTTCGTTGTGCTAATGTACAAACTAAAAATTGAACGACCAAGCATTGAAGTTTGCGGTGTCGTACAAAGCAAGAAAAGATGCCAATACCAAATTATTTCAGCCTCAAAATGAATTTTCGTTTTAGGTGTTTTGGTTGCCATCCGTTGGGAAAACTCGATTGCTCTGATAATCGTACAGCATCGAAGTCATAGATATTCGACGATCCATACCCTATTTTAGAAGGCGTGGAATACTTAAGAGATTGGAGGAGCATGTTTGGAGCATTATCTTCCTGCTCCAAACATGCTCTTAAGAGATTGGAGGATTGTTCATTCGCTTTTTTGCGCATAAATAAATTTAGAATCTCTATTTGCTTTCTGTATAATTATATAATTTACTCCAATTTAGTTTATTGTTAAATATATCTGATTTTAAATTGTTAACTATTTCGTTCTGTTCCTCTAGTTCTTCTGTTCCGATTAATGAAGCAAGAACTTCAAGGAAAAACTCATTCCTATAAGAAACATCTATTTTAGGCAAGATCACTTTTTCAATATAATGCTGATTCATAGAGATAGTGTAAACATCAGATGCCTCAAATTCGACTAACTTGTAGTTATCTATCCTACATTTCTACCCCCTCCCTTGAAAAAGG
Source organism: Bacteroidota bacterium (assembly GCA_038746215.1). Classification (GTDB taxonomy): domain Bacteria; phylum Bacteroidota; class Bacteroidia; order Chitinophagales; family Saprospiraceae; genus JAAUTG01. The sequence continues at coordinate 3,089 of JBCDKV010000682.1, forward strand.
GATAATAAAAAAAAGGCTATCTTTAGTGGAGTTATTAAAATAC
>JBCDKV010000683.1:0-3127 GCA_038746215.1 Bacteroidota bacterium
CACTGCCACAAAATGGAGTATTTAACCCATCATTTGCATTGATAATAATCATTTGAACATCTTTGGATAATAGAAAGCTGCCAACCGACCAGTTTTCGTATCAAAATCCTTCCATTTGTCGATTTGACAAACGATTTTACAAATGCCGCAGGTAGGTACATTTGCGATAAATTCGTCCGAGAATTGATTGGCAATATTGGTGAAGGCAGGATTGTGACCGAAAAGCAAAACGACATCATAATCATCCGAAATAGATTGTACGACCTCAAACAGCGCATTGCCCCAAGCTTCATAGATGCGATCATCTTCGTGTCGATCTTCGATATTTAGCGTATCTTGGAAAAAGTCGGCGGTCAGTTGCGCCCTTTTCGCAGGGCTAGCTACGATCGCATCTACTTGTACCCCTAATTCCTTTAAATAGCCTGCCATTCTGGGCGCATCTCTTAGTCCTCTGGCATTGAGTGGTCGCTCAATATCCTTTAGGTCATAATGATCCCAACTGGATTTGGCATGTCGAATGAAATAAATTGTTTTACTCATTTGGTGAAGTATTACTAATGTGAGTAAAGGATGAAATTCTATCTTTTGTCCTTTGTTTGGTGGCTAATGAGATTCTAACGTTTAGAGCATGTTTGGAGCACTATCTTCCTGTAAACCAATATTTTCCGAACCTGACTTTGAAAATAGTCGCTCGTTTATCTCGATAAAGTCGCCCTTATTTTCTTCGCCAGAACCGCAAACTATTGATTTACAGTTCAATCCTGCTCCAAACAAGCTCTTAGCCTAAAGCCTAAATCTATATGCACGCTCATCTACACAAAAAGCGAAACCCCAAAAGAGATTTCGCTTCTTGATTCAAAAAAAATACAAAACAGAAAGATACGCTTACCAACTCATATCATCTTCCGATTCAACTTGGGAAGAACCGTTTTCATTTTGCTCTGCCTGTCTCATTTTTTCGTATTCCTCGTGGCGACGCGTAAACTCATCGTAATCATAGTCTGGCATCAATTCGTGCTTAACATGATCCATCACTTCTTCCAAACTTTGTAAAAAGCGGTTGAAGTCTTCTTTGTATAAAAAGATTTTATGACGCTCATAACCATCACCATTAAATTTCTTGGTACTCTCTGTCAATGTGAGATAGTAATCATCCCCCTTGGTTTGACGAACATCAAAGAAGTAAGTTCGTCTTTTCCCTGCTCTAACTTTTTTCGAGTACACACTCTCAAACCTTTTTTCCACAACGTACTGTTTTTGTTGAAAAATAATTAATGAATGACCTTTAGCTAAACTACTAATAAGCCCATTTCGATTACGCACAAATGTAGAAAAAAAAATGTTCTATCCTAATTACGATTTCTTTAAATTACTTTTTTAAGACTTCTAGCTAGAATCTTACCGAAAGTCCTGCTAAAAAATTGATGCCGTAGATGGGATATCTGAACCAACGTTCTCGCTGATTATTGGCTAGGTTATAAATATTAAGAAATCCGCCGAAATTATCGGTGAAATAGTACTCTGCGCCCAAACTAATATCAAAAAGTGCATCTAGGTTATCAATGTCTCCGTCTGGGGTTAGATAAGGCACCGCATTTTGGACGAATATTTCTCCTTTCACTTGCAGTTTATCCTCTAGGGTGGTGTATTGGACGCTACCATTGAACTCAAAAGCGGGTAAGTGCCAAGCTCTTTCTTCTGCTGTCATATTGAAAAAATTCTGACTGAGTGTAGCGGCCACTTTGAATTCTTGGATGTCTGCTTCTGCTCCAATCTTAAAATTCACAATATCAACATCATCGTACAGTACGTCAAATTGATATAGTTCTGTTCCTCCAACGGATAGTAATACCAGTTCCCTGTTCGTCAAGCTACTTCTAGGTTGTAAGAACAAAGCCAAATCTTCTGTCCCTTTATAGTTGAACTCCGCTTGATAACTAATGCCTTGCACGTTTCCTTTTGCACCGATATAATAGCGGTTATAGCGTGTGTTGCGAATATTTACTGCCGATTGCAAAAAAGGATTGTAGTCAGTCAGATTACGATAGTTATTTTTGTGTAAATCTCCTTCCGCACCCGCAAAGATAGTGACTAGACCAGGAATAGCGTTGGCACTTACTTCTATGTCAGGAAAGAGAGAGAATACATCGTCGCTAGAAGCTAGGTTTGCACCTACTTTTACCTTAAAAAAATCTGTATTGTAAGTGAAATTAGGTTGTAGAAAGAAGTTGTTCAGTCGCTGAATGCTGTCAGAAGTAGTAGAGTAGCGATTAAAATCGGTACGTAAGGTCAAACGAAATGGGAATTTCTCCTTAAACCATTTTTCGCCCATTATTTTCAGGTCAAAACCCGATTCGCTAGTAGGGGAAATATCGCCCATCGTATACACGTCAATCCCTGCACTGTAATTAAAATCGCCTACTGTCCTCGTGCCATTGAATAGTTCTACACCTACATCCAAAATAGAGTAGGTTTGCTTCACTTCTTCCTTTGGTACTTCATCAAATACGGTATTTTGATCGCGTTCTGCATTATAACCGTAGTAAAAAATGTTATCCGAAGAATAGCCGATTTTCCCTTTCATGGCAAAGCCTTGATCGCTGTAAAAAGTACCATCTGCTTTGGCTTGGGTGAGTGCAAATCGTTGATTTTCAAGATTACCAGAGTTATTCGCCGAATGATGCATGACTTCTAAGCCAACATCCAATCGCTCCTGCGCAAAAACGCGATAAGCGCCTTCGCCGTAGAAAGAATTGGGAATACCGCCGCCTGCTTTCAAATAGCCTTTGTAAGAGGGCGGCAGCCGATCACCGCTCAAAGCCAAGGGACGAATACGTGGTGGCGGATATTTGATGTCCAAACTTTGAATCGGAATATTGTAGCGTTGCCGTTTGCTACTCGTATCGACAGCGGGTAGGCTTGGATTCAAATTAATTTTTTCCGAGTCCAGCAGACGGGCATCAAAGCTCCTAATAATTTCTACCGAGCCAGACTCTAGATTTTCATCTTGCGCCGCGAGCGAAAAAGTGGCGCAAGCAAAGCATAGGATTAGGCTATATTTTAAATTGAATTTCATTATTTTTATGTTGGTGTTAGGTAGATTTAGATGTACTAAGCAACAAGTATG
>JBCDKV010000684.1:0-3126 GCA_038746215.1 Bacteroidota bacterium
GTACTCATTATGATGCTATTCGCCGTACCCGTTGGGCGATTTGTCAATAAGCACCCAACGATTCAGATGCTAGGCTTGGCATTCTTAATTTTGATCGGATTCATGCTCATTGCCGAAGCGGCTCATTTGGCGCACCTCAAAGTATTTGGGGCAGAAGTTGGAGCAGTGCCCAAAGGCTATCTCTACTTTGCCATTGCGTTTTCCTTGGGTGTAGAATTTTTGAATATGCGTTTGCGCAAGAACAAAAAGAAAACCGTACAGCTACACGGCTATCAAGAGGAAGCAGTGAGAGAAGGCATATTGCCAGCAGCAGATGCTACATGATTTTTTTCGGGTGTTGAATTGTGCAAGTGTTGAATTGTGCATACACTACTGGACAAAACACAAATTGAAACACTAAGGGCACTTAGAAACACTAAGAAAAGCGGCTAGTGTAGCCATGTAATCTGCTTCTCTTTTGTTGTGTAATCCAAGATGTCCAGTAGTCTAAATTGTGCAAGTTTTGATACGCGCTTAACGACAATTCAGCAGCTCAACAATTCAACAATTCAACATCCCTTCAATACTTCACACAAATTTCCTTCGCTTCGGAAAAAAAATCGAGCGAGGCTGAACCGCCTTGACTGGCTAAATTAGAACCGTAGATGCCGCCTGTGGAAAGGTCTTTATTATCGGTCAGCCAAGCGTTAATCCAAATGGTTTTGGCGCGTAGTCGCTGGGCGAAGCGGTTAGCTTTGCTAATGTCTTGTGTCCAAATGGAAGCGGACAGGCCATAGGTGGTGGCGTTGGCGAGGGCGAGGGCTTCTTCTTCCGTGTCAAATATTTGCAGCGTGACCAGCGGTCCGAATATCTCTTTTTGATTGAGGTAGGAGGTATTGGGTAAATTTTCGAGTACCGTAGGTCGAAAGAAATAGCCACCTTTCAATTCGCCTTCTTTCTCCACTCGATTACCGCCACAAAGCAAATTAGCACCCTCCACTTCCGCTAGCTGCAACAGTTTTTCCATATCTTCCAGATGATCTTGCGATAGCAAAGCACCCAAATCGGTGATAGCCGCAAAAGGATCACCGATTTTGATGAACTGCGCTCGCTTCACCAGTTCTGCTTTGAGCTTGGGGTAAAGATCACGCTGCACCAATATCCTAGAAGCATGGTGTTTCAGTTGACCATTATTAGAAAAAGAGGCCCGCAGTGTCCCGATCATCATTTGATCGAAATTGCAATCTGCAAAAATGATATTTGGATTATTACCACCCATTGTGAGGGCTAGTTTCTTATGCTGAGTAGCCGCCTTTTCGATGATTTGCTTGCCCCTCAAACTCCGTCCGGTATAAGCAATCGCTTGAATCTTAGGGTGCTGCACCAGCGCATCGATCAAACTTTCATCCTTGCCCTGCACAATGTTCAGAACGCCTTTGGGTAGACCCGCATGTTCCAAATCACGTGCCAATAAATAAGCCGTCATCGGCGTATACTGAGCAGGTTTTACGATGACACAATTGCCCATCGCCAAGGCGGGCGCGACCTTCTTGCACAGACTGTAAAGCGGCATATGCGGCGGCAAAATACAAGCCACTAGACCAACCGCCTGTCGGATGCGGTAGTGCATCAAATTGCTTTCCTGTTGTTTGGCGCGATCTTTAAAATGGAAAAGGGTACCTGCGTAGTAACGAAAAAAAGCTTGTGCCCCAGGAATATCCTGACTAATCGACATGGCGAGTGGTTTGCCCGTATCCACCGCTTCCGCGCGTGCGTAGGCGATGGCATTCTGTTCGATGATGTCTGCAATACGCATCAAAATACGAAAACGGCGTTCGCTTTCCGTTGCTTGCCATTCCACCAAAGCCTGTTCTGCATACGTGATGGCTTGCTCCACATCTTCCGTGCCGCTATCAGGAAATTGTGCGTAGGCTTTGCCCGTCGCTGGATTGATGGTATCGAGATAGTTACCCGAAATCGCTGGCATCAGCGTACCATTGATGTAGTTCTTGATGTACCTTTCGTTTGACATAGGTGTGATGGCTAGTGTTTGTGATCTTTCCTTTGCAAAGTAGCTACTAAATTAGTGAAATTTGCAAATATGCGCTTAACAAACGTTAAATCACCTCTTCAATCTGAATAGAACGCATCAAAAGACCGCATAGCCCGTATCCTTCCGACGAGTAGGTGACATAAAGGCTAAGACTAAATCAGATGCTAGTACGCCTTTTTCTTCCAGCTGATCTCCAATTAACAAATCCGTCCCATCGTGGTGCAGCCATACCTTGCCCGCTGCCGTCACGTCGATATGTAGATAGCAACCATAAGTGCGACGATGCCCTTTCCAGCCCGTGAAATAAAGTAAAAAATGCCCCCTTTCCCGATCAATGATAAAAGAAGTCTTAATCGGATCATCATCATCCTGTTCGCCTAAGCGACCAGTTGCCCACACGATTTCTTCTACAATTGTTTTGTATTTACTTACTTTATCCATCTTACGATTTTTCTTTCCTCTATACTAAATGTGATGATTTTCAAATGTTCGTTCTCAATTACTGCTTGATTGAACGCTTCCTCTTCAAAAAAGGCAAGGTAAAAATCCTCTGGTATCGCCAAAATAATATGCGTTCTGGCATATTCTGGTCAAGTACATACTTGTAGTAGCGAAATTTACCCAGTGCTTCGTAGAAATCTGTAATTTCAGATTTTCCAATAAAGCTTTTAATTTCTACCGCTATTTTCTCCCCTTCTTTTTCTGCTCCAATAAACTCTGCCCCTAGATCCACTCTGATTTTTCTTGATCCTGCTCTTACAGATAGTGGGTCGTGCGTAATTGCCCATCCAATGGATTATAAAGCCTCTTTTACTAGATCATGGTAGGTATCTCTTTTGCTCATGATGCGATTTTATTTTTAACACAAATAGCCAAGACAAGGGCGCATCTCAAAATGTCGCAGAAAGTTTTTTTTCAAAGGTGAAAAACTTTCTGCTAGTGGGATTTTAAGGGCAAGAAGCGTTAAAGTTTAACGCTTCTTGCCCTTAAAAAACCCTTGGAGCATCCGAAAATCCTCCTTTGTAGATTTTCGGATGCGACTGCATGAAATACAAACGAAAATTCGCCCTTTAATCAACAAAACGACATTTTGA
>JBCDKV010000685.1:0-3122 GCA_038746215.1 Bacteroidota bacterium
GGGCTATATCGGGAAAATTGTGCCGCTAGATCGAGCCTTGATATTTGCTAGTAACGATTGGTTGTATTCTTTGGGCAGAACAGCAGCATGGATGTCCTCGGAAGGCGCGACGGAACCTGCTCGTTATTTTAGCTTCGTTCACCCTGGAGATGAAATTTTTCCTTACAATTTGATCATCAACTCTTGGACTTCCTTAGGCATAGATGTCTTTGGGGATAATATAGAAACCGAAGCTAGTAGCCCACCCTACGAACGCAGTCGCACCTTAAATACCAGCACCAGCGTTCTATTCGCCAACCACAGTGCCATGATTTCCGACGGCGCAGTGCCGCAGTCAGGTGGTCAACCTATTCATGATTCAGTTTGGCTCTATATGCTGAATAAACCGCTGGTAGGACTTGATTTACACGCGAAAGTTGCGCTGGAAGGCGCATACGATGAAAGCATGTCGATGATGAGAGACGATTTGCGAGACAGTGACTTAATTAGTATCAACGAACCCTTTACGGACTTAGGCTTTGTGCATAGCAATGGCGGCGGTGGCGAAATGATCGACAGCGGTGTATTGGATGTCGTTGGCGATGATGCCATTGTAGATTGGATTTTTGTGCAATTGGAGGAGGAAGACGGTAGTTTGCACAGTCGGTCTGCGCTTTTGCAAAGAGACGGAGATATAGTGGATACAGATGGCGTATCGCCTGTGTCTTTTCCGAATCTTTTGGAGGGCTTCTATCAAATAGAGTTGCGGAGCAAAAACCACCTGGCTATTCGGACGTTTAATGCTGCTTTGGTTCGGACGGAATAGTTTTTGTACGAAGTATTTCCGTCCGAAGGGATTTACTGAGCATACTTATTGCTCAAATTCCTTACATTGACTCGGGCTGTTTTCTGTTAAGAAAAATGAGGCTTCACACACGGCTGTTTCCCTACTCAAAAATCGCACAAATGTCCATTTTCTTTCAGCCATACTTCTTTTGCTTGGTAGTCAGGCATGGCTTTTGCTACCAGATTCCAAAAACGATTTGAGTGATTCATTTCTATCAAATGCGCTAGTTCGTGGATGATTACGTAATCAATTACCTCATCGGGCGCAAACAACAGGCGGGTAGATAAGTTGACATTACCTTTGGAAGAACAACTCCCCCAATTGGATTGGTTGTATTTCAGATACACTTTCTTGATGGGTTTTTGAAAATGAAGACGGTTGAGTTCGTGTACTCTTTTTTCGATCGCTGGCAGAAAATCACTCGCTACAATTCGGCTAATCAAGTGTCGGATACTTTTATTGAGGTGCAATGGATTATCTGCCGCATTTAAGCGCAAAGCAATCGTATGACCTGACAAACGTCCGTAATGGTTTTTGGTGTTTTCGTACTGCACCTTTAACGTGTAGGTCCGCTTTCCGACTTTAATCGTATCGCCTGTCTGGTATTGCTTTTGTGTGAAGTGGGCTTTAGCATCTTCCCGTTCTTTAAGTGTATCCCGCACCCAATCCTCAAACCAGCGAATATGTTTTTGTTCCTCTTCTTGCACTATTTGATAAGGCATTCTCAGGATGAAGGCGGTTTTTCCCATCGACGCTCGAATGTTATTTCTCGCTTCCCAATAAATTTTGACGGGAATCAATTGTCCGTCAATTTCTAGCTGTGTTTTTTTTAGTTTTCCTTTCATGTTGTTTCATTATTCCTTACCTGCCGACTTGCTAAAAAGCCCATGATGACAAAAAGTGCTAAAATAAAGAGGAAGGCGATGCGGAGATTTTGCCAATCCGCAATGAATCCAATAATCGGGGGACCAAATAGAAAACCAGCATAACCTATCGTAGTCACCATCCCAATGCCCACGCCTGGTGCTAGATTGGGAACATTACCCGCTTGACTATAAGCAATAGGCACAATAGTCGCCAAACCGCTACCCACTAGCAAAAAGCCAATTACCGTGAGGACTACCATGCTCGACAGAATGATCGTACTGACTCCTAAGATAGACAGCAGACTTCCAAAAATCAGCAGCTTTGCATCTCCAAATTTAAGTCTTGCTCGATCTCCAAAAAATCGACCAATCATCATCGCCAGCGAAAACGCAAACAGCGCAAGTGGCGCAGTACTTTTATCCGCCCCCACTATTCTCGTCATATAGTTGCTACTCCAATCGGACATGGCGCCTTCGCCGAGCATACAGCAAAAAGCAATGAACCCAATACCTATCAATGCTGCGTCGGGTAGTTTAAAAAAAGTAGCTTCTGTATCATCGGTAGCTACTTCATCTGCTACAAAATGGCGAACACTCCACAGCAAAGCCACTAAGCTCAGCAAACTGATGATCAGAAAATGTAGGGGCAAAGGCAGCGTAAAGTAAGAAAACAAAGCCCCTGATCCAGCTCCTATCATCATGCCTGCACTGAACATGGCATGAAAAAACGACATGATCGGCTGCTTCATTTTGTTTTCAATCACGACGGCTTGAGCATTCATGGCTACGTCTAACATCCCCGTTGTCATCCCCATTGCAAAAAAGCTCAGTAGCAGTACTTGGTAGTTAGGACTCAGTGGAAAAATAGGCACGACTAGTAAGTATAATAAGGCAGCATACTGCGTAATGCGTCGGCTGCCATGTTTGGTGATGAACCAACCCGTCGTTGGCATGGCGACCAAAGCACCGATGGATGCACTTAGAAGGACAAAACCCAAGAGCTGGTGATTGATCTGAAAATTGTCTTGCAGGAGCGGAATACGGGCTGCCCAATTGGAAAAGACAAATCCATTAATGAAAAAAACGGTATTAACAGCAGCTCTGCTTTTTTTCATACTAGTGGTGACTAAGTGTTGACTCAAATTGAGCTAATAAATTGATGTGGCGAATGATGAAGTAATGAATTCAGGTTCTTGAGCTAGCGTTTTTGTTTCCAAACTACAGCAAAAATATGAGCATGTTAGGGATACATATACTGCAAACGGGGTAAAAAAGTGCTTTCATTTTTGAAAAAAGATAGGTTTTGTTCACATCATTTACCGCTAAATTTGAGGGTAAGTTTTCGCTGAGGAGGAGGTCGACACCTCCTCAGCGAATCAAGGTTTTTTAAGGACAAAGAAGCGATTCTCGCTTCTTTGTCCTTAAAAAAC
>JBCDKV010000686.1:0-3120 GCA_038746215.1 Bacteroidota bacterium
CCATAAGGAAAATCCTGTAAATATTGATCGCACTTGCTCAAAGAAGGTGCATTGCGGATCGCTTCGTAGGCTGCCATGTCTTTTTCGCGTGCAGAAAATTGGTTAGGATCAATCGTATTTTCATTTTTAGGAAAGAAAAGAAAGCTAGATTCCGCTTGATCGCCTTCAAAATGTCCAGCTCTAGGAGAGGGTTGGGCTTTTTTTACAAAAGTGCCGTACAACTCAGAAGAAGTAACAAATGGAACATCCTCATTTCTGTAGAACAACAATCCTTCGTACAGTTTTCTAGCAAAGTTAGAACGACCAGGCACTGTATTTTCTCTTGCGTCCGCTGTAAAAAAGACTCTATTTTTATAGGCTTTATGGTTGGCGACGATGCGGTCATCTTCACTCATTTCACCGATCCGCTTAAAGCGAGGATTCGCTTTGCTTTGCCAGCTTGGATCAAAAGTAACACTGTAACAAGCATCCACAGCTACCAAAATATGCTGAGCTGCTATTTCACTGATCAGAGGTCGCCAAGTATCGTAAGCCAAAGCAGTCCGGAGTAACCGCTCTGGATTAGCATCCACAGGAAGAAAGTAACCATTGTCGTAGTCTTTCACACCGTGCCCCGAAAAAAAGATGAACAATTGTCCTTTCCTATCAAAAGTATTGTTCAAAAAGTTGTCTTGATATTCGTGCAACTTATCATCAATTTCGTCTAGGGTCGGATTCTCTAAAATTTCGGTCTTAAAGTCGTAGTTCTTTTCTAGCACACCCGCTATCTTAATGGCATCTGTAATAGAATTGGGCAGTTTTGGTAAAGTACCATCCTCATAATCAGAAACCGCAAAGAACAAAGCATAGTCCTGTCCTTCGCGTTGTATTTTTTGAGCAGAACTCTCTAGAGCGAATAAAAAAAGAAGTGCTAATAGAAAAAGAGCGCAGTGGAATGCTTTCATGTAGTAATGGTTTTAATGATAAATGAGCAGCAAAGATAAGCGTTTTGTGGAAATGATGTTTTTGCTATTGGAAATTTAGGGCGCATCTCAAAATATTGAAATTTAGATTTACTAAATTCAAGAAATTTAGCAAATCGCTAATACCTTGCTCGTTAGCATTTCCAAATGCACAACCTCTTGTCGGCTAGTCTCTGACTAGAGCAGTCAAAGATACTTATAGCGATACAAGTCAGAGACTTGACAACACTACACTTCGCATTTTAAAATGCTCGCGAGCTATATGCGTTTTTTGGAACATTCTGGGCGAGCGGGGAGTTGGCTTTGCGCAGAAGGTAGTTTTATAAAGCTGTACTTGGATTCAACTGCTTTCCTCACTACAAATTTACAAAGCTAGCTTGACCACATGTCTGCCCGCAAGCTTCGCAAATTAACGATCTCTGGCACATCGGAATATTTTAGAGACTAATTTTTCTCTAAAAAAGGGTGTGTTCTTCTTTTATACTTAGGTCTAATTCTTAATATCTTGAATACACCTCACACAGGTTGCATAATCACTCATAAACTTATAATCAGAGGCCTTACTTAAGGAAACCTTACAACCATAACTATATCCATTGTCACCTGAACAATAAAAATTCAACAAAGGTGATGATCCATATGAAGTACCATCTACTTTTACTAAATAAAGTCCTTGGACATCCCTATGTGCCTTTCCATTACAAACAGTTCCTGTTAGATTTAGTCCTACAATTTGATTTCCTAAATAATCCCAATAATCAATTATATGAATCAATCCATATTCATTGTATTCCCTTATTTTGCCCTCTATTTTAATCTCACCTAAATTATCCTTTGTAGCCCCATTGATTTCTAAAAATTTTGCCCATTCTTCATAAGTAGGAATATGCCAACCTGAGGGGCATGCCCCTTCACCACCTCGCCAATAGTAATGTCTTCTACCTTGAGCACAACTCCCATCAGTACCTCTTCTAAAATTACAACAAATACTTCCAGCAACATCATAGTCTAGATTCTCCACCATCCAACGTCTTCCATCATTTAATACTGCGGTTCTGTAAGATTTTCCATCTCGAAGATCATGTAATATATCTCCTTTAAGCTGTGCTTCAACACTGTTTGGAGACTTTGCCTTATAGTTGCTTAGATCAGAACTAATGAACACAAAACCACCCTGCTCGTGTCCCCGTAGTTCCCCTTGATGTGGCACGGGACTGATGCGTTCCATCTCGCCTAGCAGATCAGTGAAAGTGACCAAGCCATCTCCATAAGTGTGCGCCGCTCGTAATTTCTTTAAAATGGCATTGGAGAAAGGAGAATGATTGCTGCCGTCGGGCGTACGGTTTTTTTCGCCTGAGGTGAGTAGGAGTCTGGTTTTGTAGCGGAGTTGTTTTTGGATGATGTTTTGTCGTTCGGTATCTGCTGTCACACCTGGGCGTTGAAAGCGAGAACTACCTCGGAATGCGATTTCTTGATCTATCGTGCCAGAGTAGCAAGCATCAATCGCCAGTAGGGTATGCTCACAAGGAATTTTGGTGACGATATTCCCCAAATCGGTCAAGTCAATTTTGTTGTTGTCGTAAGGAATGAAGTAGCCTTTGCTCACGAAGTCATCGAATTCGCCATGTCCAGAGAAAAAGACGAAGAGTTGGGCATCCTTGTCAAAGCTGCGGATTCGCCACTCGCGTAATGCATTGAAAATCTTCGCACGACTTGGATTTTCATAGACTTTGGCTTCGAAGCCATAGATTTCGCTGAGTTCTTTGGCAATGGCTTTCGCGTCTTTGATGGGATTGCGAAGGTTGTTGTAGCTGCTGTGGTTGCGGTAGTCGTCCACGGCGAAGAAGAGTGCAAAGTCTTTGCCTTGGCGTGGTATCTGCTTCAAATTCTTTGTAGGATTGACGAAGGAGACAGATAGCAATAAGCAAAAGGATAGTGAAAGATAGCGCATGATAGTGGTTTTTGAATGAAAACTTCTTTTTGGCTGGGCAAAGATACAAGCTTTATGAAATTTTGTAGGGCTAAAAAGTCGGGCGAGCGTATCTTAGGAATGGTACACAAATAGATTTACATTTTGACTTGCTCTTTTTTCCTTTTGGCAACCCATCCGCTAGCGGTTCACTTCGTTGAAAAGATACTTAATCTTTTCTGCAAGCAC
>JBCDKV010000687.1:0-3108 GCA_038746215.1 Bacteroidota bacterium
CGTAGTAAACCCGATCCAGCTTCTTACGAGCTAGCACTCGAACGACTTCAATTACCTGCCGAGACAGTCATTGCCTTTGAAGATACGCTCAGTGGCACACGTTCTGCTAAAGCTGCTGATATTCGCTGCTATGCTATACAACGATCGCCCATTCTGCAAAAGCAACTCCAGCCTGCCGATCAGATTTTTGAAGATTTGGAAGCCGCCAGACAATATCTGATTGCGCAAAAATGGATCGGTTGAGGCTTTATTTTTCTACCTAAAAAGTTAATTGTCTTTTGAAAGGGTTAAGCTTTTCAAAAAGGACTCGCATTCAACCGAAAATAGGTGCATATTGATAATCGAGCTTTATCCAGTGATTTTCCATTACTGGATAAATTTTGCTTAAATCTTATGAAAAGTTATCCAGTAACAGGAAGTTACTGGATAACAGCTAACCCAAATTTCCAAGGTGAGAATTACTGATAAAATAATTAGGCGTGTACGAAGGTACGAGTAACACTCGGAACAAGTTCTAGTAAAGCACTTGAAATCGCGCAACAAGTACGCCTAAAGGTTTTTTATGGACGGAAGCACAAATGCTCAGTTATTTTTCCCAAAAAAATAATTGAGCATTTGTGCTTCCGTCAGAAGAGGCTTAACAAACATACTTTTTGCGCGATTTTCTGACATTGACTCAGGCTGTTTTTAAGAAAAACGAGACTTCGTGCACCTTTGGTTGAGAATAAGATAAAACTACATCAACGCGTACACTATGAAGAAATACTACTACACACTGCTTTTTAATTTCCTATTGCTCACTGCTTCCTATGCTACTGTCCTGAAAGGCACTGTCAGCGACCAAACGGGCGAGGTTTTACCCTACGCTAGCATCTTTGTGGAAGAAACAGGTGCAGGAACAACGACCAATGCGGAAGGTAATTACGCAATAGAACTAGCATCGGGGACGTACAACATTCGCTTTCAATATTTGGGGTATCAATCTGAAACACGAAGCATCCGTGTGACGAACGAGCCAGTGCAAACACTAAATATCGTCCTGTCGCCACAGATACTCGAATTGAAAAGTCTTGAAATCTCAGACGATAGAGAAGATCCCGCCTATACCATCATGCGCAAAGCCATCGCAAAGGCAAGCTATCATCGGGAACAGATAGAAAGTTACAGTGCCAAGGTCTACACCAAGGGAACGGGAAGTGTCTCTACACCTGAGTTTTTGGACAAAATGATAGAAAAGCAAGGCATTGATTCGGTGGCTTTTATCTCCGAATCAGTGAGCGAGATTGCATATCAACGCCCCAATACCTTTAAAGAAAAAGTCATCAGTATTCGGCAACAGGGCGAAACCCAAGGTGTCAGTTTGAGTCCTTCGCCCTACCTACAAGCTAGCTTCTATCAGTCCCGATTTGGCAATGCTGTTTCTCCACTTTCGCCTCGCGCGATGTCTTACTATCGCTTTGAATTTTTGGGTTCTTACCTGGATAGTGGCATCGAAGTCAATAAAATTAAAGTCAGTCCAAAGAATCCGGGCGAAGGAGTTTTTGAAGGTACGATTTCGATAGTGGAAGATACTTGGGGTATCTACAGCCTAGATTTGACCACCTACACGCTGGGTATCATCTTGAATATCAAACAGTTCTACCAACTGATCGACGACAAAGCTTGGTTGCCGACAGTGCAGCAATTTCAATTCGATACCAAAGCTTTGGGCTTCGGGCTGCGCTACAATTACTACGCTACTTCGAGTGACTACATCATCGCTTTGAATCCTGATTTGGCAGTAGATTTTGACTTGGTAGATGAAACGATAGCACCCGAAACTGTCCAAACGCAAACTGACAAAAAAGCAATCAAAGAAGGAGATTTAGCAACGACATTAGCTTCGGAAGAACCGCTAAAGATGAAGGATTTGAGGAAAGCCATGAAGTCTTATCAAAAACAAGCACGCAAGGAACAGGAAGAAAAGCGGCTGAACAGTGTCCAAGAAATGATTATAGATAGTAGTGCCTACAATCGGGATACCGCATTTTGGGAGACGGTGCGTACGATTCCACTGACTGAATATGAGCAAAAATCCTACCGAATAGCGGATAGCATTGCCGTAGCAGAAAAAGCAGCGGCGGAAGCGGAAGCAGCAGCTAGTAAGGGGAAAGATAAATTTAAGCTATTTGATCTGGTCGCTGGAAGCAGCTATCGGCTTGGTGAAAAGACACAAATCATCTACGAATCTCCGATTACAAAGCTCAATATCAATACGGTAGAAGGCTACCATATCGGTACAGATTTGAGTTTAAAATATCAGATCAACGAAAGAAAAGCCTTACAAATCGGCTACGTACCACGCTACAGTTTTGCGCAAAATCAATATCGTTCTATGGGCTATCTCAATTTGGATATTGGCAAACCCGACCGAACAGGAATACTTCGCGTGGAAGGTGGAAAATTCATCGCACAGCTCAACGACAACAACCCTATCAATCCTTTGGTCAATGCGTTTCATACGCTCCTCTTTCAGGAAAACTTTATGAAGATATTAGAAAGATCTTACGCATCGGTGCATTATGACCAACAGATTTTGGATCGGCTCTATGTCGATGTTCGCGCATCTTACATGCGCAGGAATCCTTTGCAAAACAATGACAACGTGCGCCCTTGGGTAGGCAATCGCTCTGATTTCAATACCAACACGCCCTTCAATGCCGCAATCGGGGCAGCTACTTTTGATACGCACGAACTATGGCGCATTGATTTGGGTATGGCTTGGAGACCTTGGCAACGGTACAATATCAACAACGGAGAGAAGGTATTTTTTAATCGCGGTCCTGCTTTTTTCGTCCATTACAGCAAAGCGGGAATGGATGCAGATTATGACTTTTTAGAAGGAGGCATTAAATACAACCTCAATCGCTGGGATGGCAGTCAGTTTGATCTAAAACTGTCGGTGGGACGCTTTTTGAATAAGACGCAAGTATTCTTCCCCGATTTCAAGCATTTTTCAGATAATCAAGCCCTTTTTATCACCAATCCAGATCCCGTAGAGAGCTTCCGGCTACTTCCCTATTACGAATTCAGCACGCCCAATGGCTTTCTGGAAGCCCACGCCCAGTA
>JBCDKV010000688.1:0-3106 GCA_038746215.1 Bacteroidota bacterium
ACTACTTTTGTTTAAGTTGTTGATGCTGTTTATTTGTTTATCTGCTAACTACCAGAGCCTGTTTGTTATATTCACTTGACATCCTTTCTTGAAAACAGCCTGAGTCTATGCAAGGAATTTGCGCAACAAGTATGCTCAGTAATTCTCTTCGGACGGAAACACAAATTTCAACTTATTTTTCTCCAAAAAATAAGTTGAAATTTGTGTTTCCGTCCATAAAAACCCTTCGTACACCTTTAATTCTATGAAATTTAGCAATTTAAGCAATAAAGTATCAACTACTTTCACTATTCCAACTAACATGTCCTTTTTATGCAATTATCACTAGATCAAAAGTTTGCTACTTACGTGCCGCCAAAAGGACAGTTACTAAAATGGGTAGGTAATAAACAGCGATTTGCCAGTCAAATCACAAAGTTCTTTCCAACCGATTTTAATACGTTTTACGAGCCATTCTTAGGTAGTGGTGCAGTAATCGCAACCGTTGCACCTCAACAAGGAGTCGGCTCAGATGCTTTTAAGCCTTTGATGGAGATTTGGTAGCAGCTAAAAAGTGATCCAGAAATCTTAATTCAATGGTACAAAGATCGCAGAGATAGGATAGAAGAAGAAGGTAAAAAAGAAGTATATGAGTCTGTGAAAGCGAGTTTTAATGAGCATCCAAACGGGGCAGACTTTCTGTTCCTAACGAGAAGTTGCTACGGGGGAATTGTTCGTTTTCGAAAGGCAGACGGATATATGAGTACACCTTGTGGGGTTCATAATCCTATTAGCGTTTCTACCTTTGCAAAAAGGGTGAGCATATGGCAAAAAAGATTAAAAAACGTCATATTCAAACATAATGATTATAAGGATGTATTCGATGAAGCCACCGAAGGAGATTTGATTTATTGTGATCCGCCTTACAGCCACAGTCAAAGTATTTTGTACGGGGCGCAAGCTTTTGAATTATCTGAATTGCTAGAAAAAATAGCCGAAGCCAAAGAAAAGGGGGTGCGTGTTGCGCTCAGCATTGATGGCAATAAAAAATCAGGGGAGTATATCTGTGATTTGCCCATTCCAGATGGCTTGTTTGAAGAAGAAATATTCGTAAGTGTTGGAAGATCTATGCTGCGAAGATTTCAAATGGAAGGGCAAACACTGGAGTCTGAACTGGTGGCAGACAGATTGATGCTAACTTATCCATATTACAACCCAAAAGAAGTTTTTTCACCTCAAACAACTACCCCTGCTCCTCCTCCCACACCGCTAGCGCCAAACGAATCTGTTCATAGCTAACCGCTTCGTTGAGGAACGTAAATATTTCTGAAAGACGGTAAGGTTTATCCAGTTGCGGGAGAATCGCGACGACCTCTTCGTAATCCTTCGGATTCAAAAACTTTCGGAAATCGACGGCTAGCTGTTCTTCTCTTTTTAGCTTGATGAGGTGCGTGAAAATCGTGTTGGATTTAAGGCCTCTTTGTTCCGCCATTTCGGAGATCGAAAGCCCTTGCTCGAAAAGTAGGCGCGTTTGTTCGTAGGTACTGATTTTGGGTACTTTAGGTTCTTTGGGTATCTTAGTTTTTCTAGCTTTTGGCGTTGGTTTGGGCAACGCTGGCGGTGTCATATCAATATTATTGGACTCACAAAATTCAATGATTTGATCAATGAAGAGCTGTCCGTATTTATTCCACTTCATCAAACCCACCCCACTGATGGCACGCATAGCAGTTTCGGTAGTTGGCTTCATGGCTGCCATTTCTTCCAAACTAGCATCAGAGAAAATGATATAGGGCGGCACACCTGCCTCTCTAGCGAGCGTAGCACGATAGATTCTAAGGTGATCGAAGACTTCGTCGCGTACTCGTGGACGATCACTACGCTGTGGTTGCTTGACTCTTAGTTTGGCTTGGGCTTCTCGTTCTTTTGCGGTAATCATGCGCACCAACTGCACTTGTTCCCCCTCAAACAAGACCGCTTTACTGGCATCAGTCAGCTTCGCTTTGCTGCCATCTTCGTGCGCAATTTCGATGTAGCCTTGGTTCAGCAACTGCTCCAAGTAATAGCGCCATTCTTGAAAAGAATATTCCCGCCCTTGACCATAAGTTTTCACTTTATGCAACTGCAAATCAAAAATCTCCCGACGTTGCGACCCTCTTAAGACGTCGATTAGTAGCTGCATCCCAATATTTTCACGAACACGATAAATGGCAGATAGGGCTTTTTGGGCGGCAACCGTACCATCAAAATATTGAGGTGGATTATTACAAATATCGCAGTTTCCACAGTCCGTGCGGCGGTTTTCGCTGAAGTAATTGAGCAGTACTTTCCTCCGACAAAACAATGCCGTTGCATAGTGCTGCATCCGATTCAGCTTGCTCAGTTTGACCTCTCGCTGACTACTTTCATTTTGCTCAATGATGTCTTTCCATTTAATGACGTCGCCATAACTGTAAAAAAGCAGCGTATCTGCCAAACTGCCATCGCGTCCTGCTCGCCCGATTTCTTGGTAGAAGCTTTCGATATTACGCGGCATATTGTAGTGAATCACCCAGCGAACGTTAGACTTATCAATCCCCATGCCAAAGGCAATGGTGGCACAAATAATGGGTGTGCGATCTTGCAAAAAAGCTTCTTGCACTTCCGAGCGACGGTCACCTGGCATCCCTGCGTGGTAATAGTCGGCGTGAAAGCCTTTATCATTTAATTTTTGGGATAGATTTTCGGTACTTTTTTTACTCAAACAATAGATGATACCCGACTGATTGGGATGTTCGTTCAAAAATCGGACAATTTGCTCAAAACGCTTGACACCAGGGCGCACATCCAAACTTAGGTTGGGACGATCAAAAGAGGAGATGAAAATTTTGGGTGCTTGTAAACCCAGTTGCTTAGCAATGTCCTTACGAGTCACGCGATCTGCCGTAGCGGTACAAGCAATGATCGGTACTTGTGGAAACTGCCGTTGCAAGAACTTCATTTTGGTATATTCGGGACGAAAATCGTGTCCCCAACTCGAAATACAATGTGCCTCATCAATGGCAAATAAATTGATTTTGATGCGAGGAAGAGAGAGCGAAAAATCGTGTGACAGCAATTTTTCGGGAGAAATGTATAACAGATCGTA
>JBCDKV010000689.1:0-3097 GCA_038746215.1 Bacteroidota bacterium
AATGAATATCTCGACCATATGATAGGCGATCCAAATGGCCATGGTGACATTAAATAGGATGAGCAGGAGGTTGAGCCATCTTAGGCTAAACCAGAGTTTCCCTGAAGAAGCTTTACATACTCCTAATTGTTTATTTTCTGTTAAACTATCAAGTCTATGCTTGGCAAGTTTTTAGTTTGAAGAAAGCACATCAGCATTACATAGGAAAAGGAATACTTTACCTCTCTTTACAAACAAATCTATTTTACTATGGCAAAATTACCACCTGCAATTAATTTCAAACAATGGATCGAAGACAACCGACACTTATTGAAGCCACCCGTCGGGAACAAAGCAATTTACAATGATGATTACATCGTCATGGTGGTTGGTGGTCCAAATTCACGAAAAGATTATCATCTCAATCAAACGCCCGAATTTTTCTATCAAGTAGAAGGTGATATTGTCCTAAAAGTGATCGAAGAAGGCGAGTCTAGAGACATTCACATTCGGGAGGGCGAAGTGTTTTATTTACCGCCCAATATTCCGCATTCACCACAGCGAGGTCCGAACACAGTAGGATTGGTCATTGAGCAAAGAAGACCCGAAGGGGTGGAAGATGGTATGGCGTGGTTTTGTGAAAATTGCCACAACAAATTGCACGAAGAGCCTTTTGCCCTTAAAAATATAGAAACGGATTTACCGATCATTTTCGATAAATATTATTCTGATAAGGAACTGCGTACTTGTGATGCTTGTGGCGAAACCATGCAGCCACCAAAGTAGGGTAGGGGAGGAGCGTTTTGATTTTTTAGGGACGAAATAGGCAAGCAAAACTTATATTATTTGCTATTTGTTCATAGTTGTAGCGCAATTAAAATCATAAACAATGGAAACGGCAATCATACAGTACGATTACGAAACAGAACGAGGAAAACCTATGCCCAGCAAAATACATGCTTTTTGTCAGAAACGAATATTGGTACAATTAGAAAATCAATATGGTAAGTTGTATGAACCGCTACCTGAATTGAGTATAGTCGTAGATGGACGTAAGAAAGTACCTGATATTAGTATATATGAAAAAGGGGTGTTGAATATGGCAAGAGAAGAAATCACAGTGGAGGAAATGCCACTAGCTGCCATTGAAATTCTTTCTCCTCAGCAATACCTATCTGATTTAATCGAAAAATCATTGATTTACTTGCAAAAAGGAGTCAAATCGTATTGGTTAGTCATTCCTGAACTGAAATCTGTCTATGTCTTCCATCAACCCGAAGCCTATATTGTATTTACGCAGGAAGATGTTGTGCGAGACCAAATTCTGGATATAACACTAGATTTGAAGCATGTATTTTTTTGATGGTGCGGTTAATTTAGATCAGAAATTTAGTACACTGAAAATTAAATTTATTTGCGTTTTTGACCGAGGCTATTTTGGAATATATCAAGGCATTTTTTTCTGGTATAACGAGTTATTCCTGTAAAAAAATAACACAGATAAATTTCAAAAGAGACCGTCAAAAGACGAAGTTATTTAGTTTACAGTGTACTTAGCACTTGTTGGGAATTTTTACAAACTGATAATCAGGCGTACACGAAGTTTTGAGCAATGCTTGGAATAAGCCTTAGTAAAGCCCCTTGAGATCCCGCAACAAGTATGCCCAAAGTTTTTTTATGGACGGAAACACAAGTTCTCAGTTATTTTTCCAGAGAAAAATAACTGAGAACTTGTGTTTCCGTCCGAAGAGACTTACTGAGCATACTTGTTGCTCAATTATCTTGCATGTACTCAGGCTGTTTTCAAGTAAGGTGCTAAAAAGAATGAGGCTTCGCACACTCCTAATTAATATCTATCAATATGAATACCCTGCGCATCAACGGACACTCCCACCTCCTACCTTATCCAGAACAAATTCCGTCTTATTTGAAGGAAAAAGAGATTTTTTGGATTGATCAGGATCGAAAATATATGCTGCAAAAAGGTTGGAAGCGACCCGTCACTGATTCGAGCTTTTTTTTGAATGAAAAACTGGCTTGGATGGAACGCAATCGCATCGATCATGCAGTAGTTTTGAATTTGTCGCAACTCTACGGCAATGGACTGCGCATCCGAGATATGAAGTATGCCCTACGCTTCCAAAACGACTTTAATGCGCAAGTACAACAAGATCATCCGACCAAATTTACCTGTGGTTTTGTGGTACATGCGGGCTTCGTGGACGGTGCGTGTTGGGAAATCGAACGATGCGTAGAAGAATTGGGAATGAAGGTGCTTTGTTTGCCTACTCACTACATGGATTCCATTGGTACTTGGCGTGGTATTTTTGATCGAGAAACGGCGCCCATTTTTGAATTAGCCGATCAGTATAAACTAGCAATTGAAGTGCATCCATACGATGGAGAAAAATTCATTCAGTTGCAGAATAAAGCCTGGCGTTTTCACCTCATCTGGATGTTGGCGCAATGTGCGGATGCTTATCATTTTTATACTTTAGAGGGTTTATACGATAAATATCCCAACATTCGAGTCTGTTTTGCGCACGGTGGGCAGTTGAACCATCTGAATATTGGTCGCAGAACACAGGGTTTCGATGGTCGACCCGATCTGTTTGAAGGTATGGTGCGTCCACGTAAAGCTATTGGTCATCCTAATATTTATTTCGACACCTTAGTACACGACACTTTTTCCCTCGACTTAATGGTACGCCGACAGCGAGGCACCGATCAGATTATTTTAGGGCTAGATGATCCCTATCCGCTGGGTGAAATGGAAAGCGAGCGACAATCTTCTTATCCTGGAAAACTGCTCGATTTAGCAGTCGAAGAAGGTGTCATTACAGCACAGCAGCACGAAGAAATTTGGCATGATAATGTGATTCGTTGGTTGTGTGGTGGAGATTCGGAAGCATTGCTCGCAAGGATCCATCCTGATCAAGCTGCTGCATAGGTTTTTAACTCAATTTATATAAGGCAATCGCTAAAAATTTTTTCTGTTTATGATGTTGATCTGTTTATTTGTTTAACTGATAATCATTGACCTGAAAAGCAAAATCAAGGGAATCTGTGCAATAAACAGATCAACAATTCAACGAATAAACAAAGTCTAGCTTTTAAC
>JBCDKV010000690.1:0-3091 GCA_038746215.1 Bacteroidota bacterium
CAAAGCAGCAGAAGAGGACAAACCCGCTCCCAGCGGAATATTCCCATCCAACGCACCATTCACGCCTTTGACAGCATGACCTCTTGCTCGCATTTCCATGATAGCAGCCTGTAAATATTTTGCCCAAGCAGGAATAGCTGCAAAATCCTCCGCCTCTATCCGAAAACGAGCAGACTCCTTGAAAAAAGGCGAATAGATTTCTATGTACTCAGGGTCAGCATTTTTCCCCAATGCGAAGTAAATGTGTTTGTCGATAGCTGCGGGCAGAACCCAGCCTTCGTTGTAGTCGGTATGTTCCCCGATGATGTTGAGTCGACCAGGGGCTTTCACCACGATGTAGGATTGCTTGAATAGTTCGAAGTAACGTTGTGCTAATGTTTGTAGAATGTTCATACACTTTTGCTAGTTTATTTTTGAGGCTTTGCTGCTGGTGTTAAGGCAATCGCTAAAAGTTAGTCTTTGTTGATATGTTTAAATTGTTTAGCTGTTTATGGAACTTATAGAATATAGCCTAAGTATTTTGTGACAACACAGCTTCGCTAAACTTTTGAAATTCAGTAAAGCACTTGAGATCGCGCAACAAGTATGCTCAAAGTTTTTTTATGGACGGAAACACAAATTCTCAGTTTTTCCCGAAAAAAACTGAGAATTTGTGTTTCCGTCCGAAGAAACTTACCTAGCATACTTGTTGAGCGATTTTCTGATATTGACCTGAACTATTACTAAGTCAAATGTTAAGGAATGTGATACTCGCACAGTCGTTATCCGCATTGATAACTAAGATTATCATCTAAATTTTCAGTTCACAGGTCTGACCGCTCGCCTCTAAAGTCTGGCTTCTAAATATTTACAGGCGAGCAAAAGTAGGAAAAATCCACTGCTTTTGTCAGTAATTTTTCGTTCCGACAAAAAGAAATGTCTGCACAGTCTGCGGCATCCTTACTGCCATATGATACTTTCTTTCCGATTTTTCGATCATTTATTTTTAGGGCGATCCAGTTTTGCAGCAAATAAATAAAAACAGATGCAAGACTTATTAGTAGCTATTCGAGAAGTGCTAGAATATATTTTAGTACCACTTCTATTGACAACGGGCTTATGGCTCAGTTTTCGACTCAAATTTATTCAGTTCCGAAAATTTTGGCACGGCATTCAGGTCGTTCGCGGCAAATACGATGATCCGAATGCTAAAGGAGAAGTTTCCCATTTTCAAGCCTTGACCACGGCACTTTCCGCCACGGTCGGAATCGGGAATATTGCGGGCGTAGCGATTGCCATTCACTGGGGCGGACCAGGTGCTATTTTTTGGATGTGGATCACCGCACTGCTCGGTATGGTGACTAAATTTACGGAAGTGAGCTTGGCGCAGCATTTTCGTGTAAAAGGAAACGATGCAATTGGGGTCTCGGGCGGACCGATGTATTATATCGAAAAAGGACTGGGTAAGAAATGGAAACCCGTAGCCATGTTTTTTGCTTTCGCTCTAATGACAACGGCTTTCATTACGGGTAATGCGGTGCAATCCAACACGCTTTCCGATTTGATGAATAGCCTTTTCAGCATACCCGTTTGGGTCACAGGCGCAGTCTCGGCGGTAGTGGTTGGTGCAGTAATCATTGGTGGGATCGCTCGTATTGGTAAAGTGACTAGCATCCTTGCGCCTTCGATGGCGGCACTTTATATTTTGGGTGGTTTGGCGGTACTCACTTACAATGCGGATCAGATATTTCCTGTCCTCCAACTGATTGTTACCGAAGCTTTCAATCCCAGTGCTGGCGTAGCAGGAACGGGAGCAGGTGTTTTCATTCAGACTTTGCTCTGGGGCGTTCGGCGGGGCTTATTTTCCAACGAAGCAGGACAAGGATCTGCACCCATCGCACATTCAGCAGCCAAGACAGACGAACCCGTTTCGGAAGGCGTCGTCGCCCTACTAGAACCCTTCATTGATACCATTCTGATTTGTACCATTACGGCACTCGCGATTCTGACGACTGGCGTTTGGAAGCAAGCGACCCCTACTGCCATTGTGCTAAATGCGGGCGATATTAGCTACGTCAGCATGAACACTAATGGCTACGAAAAATTAGCGACGCTACCTTCACAATTAGACTATCAATCGGGTAAAGCTAGCGAGGCATCGCAATTGGCTTGGCACGAAGTTGCGGTAGAAAGTCTTTACGAAGACGAGGCGAGAACACGGCTTTTCTCTGGCATTATTTACCCCGAACAGGCAAAGGCAGTGAATGAGCAGGGAGAACAATTTACTACCTTACACGGCAAAGCTGTAGAGAATGGCGCACCCCTCACGATGTGGGCGTATCAAGCTGTTTTGGGTCAATTTGGTGTATTCATTGTATTGCTTTGTGTCATGCTTTTTGGGGTTTCGACTGCCATTGCTTGGAGCTATTACGGGGATCGTTGTGCCATTTATCTGTTCGGGAAAGCTGCTATCATTCCCTATCGCATTGTATTTGTCATCATGCACTTTTTGGGGGCTATTTTGTCCCTCAATCTAGTCTGGGATATAGGCGATGTCGCCATGTCCTTAGGCACGATTCCAAATGTGCTTGCGTTGCTGCTGCTTTCGGGAGTCGTCCGTAAATTGACGAAGGATTATTTCAAGCAGTTTGAGTAGTTTTGAGCAATGTTTAAAATAAATCTTGTTGAAGCTCCTGAGATCGCGCAACAAGTATGCTCAAAGGGTTTTTATGGACGGAAACACAAATTTCCGTCCGAAGAGACTTGCTGAGCATACTTGTTGAGCGATTTTTAGACATTGACCTGAACTATATCTGAGTGAGATGATAAGGAAAACAAGACCTCGTACATCCCCAATTATTAATCGACTGTAATAATTGTATTTTACCGTCACAAAGGAATGGGATATAAATAAATTTACAAATTTTGAGGTGGCTATTTTTTTCTTAATCAAGGCATAAAAACTGCGCAAAGCCTACGTTCTGTAAGGCTTTTTATAACATTCACACAGTGGTGCTTGCAGAAAAGATTAAGTATCTTTTCAACGAAGTGAACCGCTAGCGGATGGGTTGCCAAAAGGAAAAAAGAGCAAGTCAAAATGTAAATCTATTTG
>JBCDKV010000691.1:0-3088 GCA_038746215.1 Bacteroidota bacterium
CTCGCTGGCATTTTGACGTGTGCGTCCGTAGCAATGATAGTGGTCGCACCTTTCAGTGGTACGGAAAAATAGCCAAAGGTCGAGATGTCAAAAAAAAGTGGGGCGTGATTACCAAAAATGTCTTTTGCGTGGAGTTGGTACAAATCGCTAGACAGTTGGGCATAGCTCAAACCACTATAATGAGTGTGCATGATGCCTTTTGGAATGCCCGTCGAGCCAGAAGTGTACATGATATACGCTAGGTCTTGCGCTAAAATCTGGACTTTGGGCGTCTTAGTAGGATACTGAAAAACATTTTCCCAAGCTATCGTTGGTATTGCCCAATCTTTTTGCAGCCCAATGACGTATCGCAAGTCTGTCTTTTCAGCCAGTACTTTTTTGAGCCTTCTAGCCTGCGCTGGATTTGTGACTAAATGTCGAATCCCACAGTCCTTAATCAAAAAACGTACGCGTTCTACCGACAGATTGGGATCAATTGGCACGTACACACCGCCTGCGTTCATAATCCCATATATCGACACTGCCGTCTCAATCGAACGATTCAAGAAAACCCCTACCCGATCTCCCTTTTTTAGCCCCAATTCCAATAAGCAATTCGCCAACTGATTCATCTGTTTTGCCAGTTCTGCGTAGCTACACGAGCTTTCCATGCAGCGAAAAGCAAGGTGATTAGGTGAACGATCTGCGGCATTGAGTACGGTATGTGGTAGTGTGTAGAGCAAGTTTGTTTTTGTGTTTGTAAAAATCTATACCCCATTTGGGATAAAAGATACATTTTCTTTTTTGTTGATTTGTTGAACTGTTTATTCGTTTAATGCTTTCGATGTCAATGTTTTGTAGTTAAACGAATCAACAATTTAAACAGATAAACAAGCATATTTGTATGCACAAATTTATTCCGTTTGCAGTATAATTATAGTCCAAGCAACTTAGCAATAATATTCCGATGAATATCCGAAGTACCTGCGTAGAGAACACCACCGACGGCATCTCTCAAATTTCTTTCGACGCCCGTTTCTGATAGATAGCCAATGCCGCCGTGTACTCGAATCGCATCCATACTCGAAGCCAAAAAGCTTTCGCTCAGGAGCAATTTTAGCATGGAAGCCTCTAGGGTGCAAGGTTTTTTATTTTCTTTGAGCCAAACCATTTTATAAAGCAACAACTTGGAGGTTTCTAGTCGAAGTTTCATATCAGCAATGCGATTAGAGACTGACTGGAATTTGCCGATAGACTGTCCAAATTGTTTACGGGTTTTGGCATATTGAATGGTTTCTTCCAGTTGGCGTTCCATGGTTCCCAATTCGCTGGCCAATATACAGCAACGATCATATTCTAAAGATTGCTGCGTGATGCTGAAACCTGCACCTTCTTTTCCCAGTCGATTGGCTTCCGGCACAAAGCAGTTCGTCAGTTTAATTTCTCCAAAAGGTACGGTGCGACAACCCATTTTGGATCGCGTGGGACTGACTTCGTAGCCCTCACTCGTACTTTCTACTAAGAATGCCGTCACGCCCCAGCGTCCTAATTTCGGATTAATATTAGCAAAAAAGATCCCCATATCTGCGATTGGTCCAAGTGTAATGAGCCGTTTTTCGCCATTCAATAGGTAGCCACCATCTACTTTTTCGGCAGTCATCTGCATATTGAAGGTGTCCGAACCAGAGGCTTCTTCTGTTAGCGCGTGTGCACCCAACCAAGTACCATTTGCTAAGGGTAGCAAAAATCGCTTTTTCTGATCTTCTGTACCAAACAAAGCAATGATCACCTGCACCGTCCACATCTGCGCATTTAGTGCTAAGGTGAGTCCATTGTCTTTACACCCATAGCCCAAACCTTCCATCGCTAACACCGCTCTGGTCAAGTCAATGGTTTCGTGGCTACCGCCATATTTGGGTGGTGCAGCCAAGCCTTGAATGCCAAATGCTGCACATTTTTGCCATAAATCTCTAGGAAAGATGCCTTCTTGATCCCTTTTCACAACGTCATCGTTCAACTCTGCTTGCGCAAATTCGATGACTTGTTTTTTGTATGTTTGATAGGTTGCTGGTAGTGAAAAATCCATTGATTCGTTGTTGACCACTGACTTTAGCTCGACTTTAGCCATTAGAGCTTGTTTGGAGCAGTTGGCTATTAGCCGATAGCATTGAGCTTATAGTGATTATATTTACTTACACTCCGTAAAAAAGTGCAATTGTAAGTAAATTTATCGTACTGACTGGTAAGCACTTACAATACAAGCCAATAGCTAAAGTCAAGCTTACCCGTTTGCTAAAGCCGCCAGTTGTACCATTTTTTTAGAAACATTTTCTTCCGCAAAGCTGTAAGGGTTTTTGGCATCGGCTGGCGCATTTTCAATCTGTATGTATTGCCCTACGCCCAATGTTTTGGCATACTCCATGAATAATTCCATAACGACGTGATCTTGCAAAGCCCAGCCCGTAGAATCATAGACGGTACGCTGCTCTTGGAGGTATTCGTATTTGTTTGCATCAGCGATCAATCCAATAATATCTGTACTTACTTGCTCCGGCTTCAGGCGTTGGCATTCGCCTTCTATGAAGGCTTGGTCTCTGAAATCTGGACAGACGAAGCTTTGATTTAAGAAATCGAGTGGAAGTTCTACTTTGCCTGGAAAATCTGCTCCCACACCATTGATGTGCAAGTGTGGCTTGGTAGACAGATTTTTGAAGAGTGGCCCCTCCCCTACTTCTATGGAAGTAGCCGTGGTAATAATGTCCGCTGATTGAACAAGATGCGCTATATTCGTCGAAGTAAATTTAATATCTAAATCTAGCACACTACAACGATCTTGCAGCGAGTACATTGCACTCGGATCAACATCGTACAGCAATACTTCTTCTAAATCGAAGACTCTAGAAATACCATGCAATTGCGTCACCGCTTGCGCACCACAACCGATTAAACCCAACACCTTGCTATCGGGATGTGCCATCAACTTAGTAGCTACTGCTGCCGCCGCACCCGTTCGCAATGCCGTCACAAAAACGCCATCCATCACTCCAGACAAATGTCCCGTTTGTGTATCGTAAGTAGAAATAGTCGATAGGATAGTCGGTAGTTGAAA
>JBCDKV010000692.1:0-3079 GCA_038746215.1 Bacteroidota bacterium
GCACTAAGCAGTAGAGGCTACCGACTATTGAATGATACTTATGATGCCAGCCTCACCAATTCGGAAGTACAGTACTATTACGAAGCAGATCGCTTTGTGGCGAATGATGTGTTGGATGAAATTCGCACGCAACTGCCCGAATTAGAAATTGAATTGGTCAGAAATGAACCGCCCGCTGGGCCAGCTATTGATTTTGAGGGCAATATTGTGGTGCAATTGGTAGTAGCAAATAACAATACAAATCCACCACCAACAGTTCAGCAAATTGGAATTGCGCTCTACGCTTATCAGGGCAATCCTGCTGATTACAATAAAGTAGCAGCATACCTCAAATCACAGAATTACAATATCCTCACGCAGCAACAACTGAATCGTCCGCTGAGCAGTCGATTGAGTCAATCTAGTATTCTCTACACCAGCCAAGCAGGTCAAGTGGAAGCTACAAAATTAAAGAATCGTCTTGCTCAAGTAGTACCTGCTATTTCTTTCCAAGTGAGAAAAGAATCGGTCGAAACCATCAAGAATCGCAATGCAGACAATTTAGTACTCATTTATCTGCAAGGCAATGATCCCAATAGCGATTTAGAATATTATTCTGCCAGCAAATTGGTAGAAGTACTCATCACGGAAAACGATGCCCAACGGCGTGGACTAGCTTTTAAATTTTTATTGTCCAAATACAGCGAAGACACACAAGTTATTCAGCGTCTATTGGATGTGTTGGAAAACAATCGTCTAACTCCCAGCCTACAAAATACAGCATTGAGCTTCTTGTTCAGTACCTCGGAAACGGCTTGGAGTTACCAACAAATTCAGCAAGGCAAACGCATTGCTACAAGCCTGAACAGTGGAAAAATGAGCAGTAGCGAAATTGATCGCTTTAATACGTTTATGAATGAGCTAGACGCCAAAGCTCAAGCTCCAATGCCCAATTTATTGACTGCCCCGCTGTCCCTCTATTTCGATCCAGAGCAGCCTGAGCTTGGAAATACCGATAGCTACGACCGTCTGATTCGGGCTTATTTACAGCAGCAAGAGAACTATATCAATGCGGCTTTGAATAGTCCGAGAGCAGTAAGTGCAGAGCAATTGCGAGCGGAAGTGGAAGACTTTTTCGAGCGAGATGTACGCGCCAGTTACAGCAATTTCCAGCAACTGCTTAGCAATACTGAAAACTATTTGCAGCAAGGTTATAAAATCCAGTTTTGCCTGCAAGGCATCGTCAGCGACGCCAGCAAAAGTAGTTTAGATTTAGCCAATCGAAGAATTGGGAGCATTCGCCGTTATTTGGTAGGCTATAATAGTGGAAGTCTGCAAGGCTATTTGGATAGTGGTAACTTAGTCCTGAAAGCGCTACCTGTCAGCGCAGCTTACGACAATACGTTCAATAAAGGCAAAAAAGAAAGTAAGGCTTACCCAAATGATTATAATCCTTATGATTTATCTCGTGCCAAATCTAATACCGTTTTCTTCGTGAGTGTGGAAGAGCAGAAAGCAGGTGGGTGTGTGACGTATTAGCTTTAAAAAAACTGACAAGGTACTGAACTGCCCGCAACAGTTTGTGCAGAGGCAGTTTCTTCGCATAGGGAAAAGTGCCATTTTGCACTTTATTCACTGCTCACCTTCTTTGTCTATTAATTTTTCAATGATTAAATTGACTTCATCCATCGTGAGTCCTGATATCTCAACAATGTCAGCCAAATCCATTTTTTTTCGCCAACATCTTTCAACCACCTCTTCTTTCTCTTCGATTTTACCTTCGATTTTGCCTTCGACTTTACCCTCTGCTTTAGCTGTATCTACTACATTTTTAATATCCCTATAAGTCTTTAAACTTTCTTCGTATTCTTTTCTTTCTTCTTCGGTAAACCCAGCTATTTCTGCTATTTCAAACAATTTTTTGAAGACTCTTTCTTGCAAGGCTTCAGGTCTATGTTGTAGCTTTTGTAAATGTGTAAATACGTATAGCCATTTATCAAAATGAGTTACTAATTCTGACTGATTCTTTTTAAATTTTGGGAGTTCAATGTATATGAATTTTAGTTTATCATAGAACACCTCGCATTTTTGAT
Organism: Bacteroidota bacterium; assembly: GCA_038746215.1. Lineage (GTDB taxonomy): Bacteria > Bacteroidota > Bacteroidia > Chitinophagales > Saprospiraceae > JAAUTG01. Next base: position 2,073 of record JBCDKV010000692.1, read on the forward strand.
TCTTCAGCTCAATGATATGTAATAGGTCTTTATCTTGCTTATGCTCGTTAAACTCAAAGTCTAATATCCCTATCGAATAAACAGGTTTTAAACGATAATCCCAATCTCCTCTTTTTGCTTGTTCCTGTATTGGAAAGGAGGCATAAAACACGCTCCTATCTTTGAAATAGTTTTGTTTGGCTTTTTGCATCTCGACTATAAATCGTTCCTCATCTTCTCCTATGCAATAAATATCAAAAACTGCCTTCCTATCTATTTCATACTTGCCAAAATGTTCGTTTGTTGAATATGTGAGATCTTTGACTTTTCTGTTAGGTAAGATTTCATTTAAAAAATCAATTAGTAAATCCTTATTCAGTTCCGTTCCAAATAGTTTTTTGAATCCAAAGTCTGTAAGTGGATTGATATACTTTTCTTCTTCTTTGTTTTTCATAATTACTGTTGAATTTGCTTACTGTCCTAACAAAATTAACGCTTTTTCGCTTTACTTGATTGACTTTTTATTTTTTTGGTAGAAGCGAACTTTCGCAAAAGCATACACACAAAAAGAAACTTCTATCAAAACAACTTCAACTGTCCACCTTCCTTTGGCGGTTGAACTTTTCCTTTTGCCGTGCGTCCGCCGTATTTATAGGATTCTTGTCTTTCCTTCTCCAGCAAAGCATCGAATTTATTGTTGGGGGTGAAGCCGCTTTCTACTTTTTGTGCTAGTTCGGTCAATTTTTCTATAGCTTTCAGTTTATCCTGATCGCCAATTTTTGCTTTTTCTACCGACTCTTTCAAAGTAGTGATCGTTTCGTCGTAGACTTTGGTGGGCACGGGAAAAGGACGTCCTGTTTTGCCTCCGTGCGCAAAAGAATAACGAGCGGGATCGTTAAAGCGAGAAGGTGTTCCATGAATCACTTCACTGACCAGCGTAAGTGATTGTAAAGTTCGGGGTCCTAGTCCTTGCAGCATCAATAAGTCTTCAAATTGCTCGGTTTCGTTCTCTTGTGCCAACCATAAGA
>JBCDKV010000693.1:0-3069 GCA_038746215.1 Bacteroidota bacterium
CCCGTCGGCAATACCAACTACACGCCCATCACCATCCAAAATAACGGCACAAGCGATGACTTTTCCGTTCAATGCTTACCCGAAGTATTGGAAGATGGCATAAGCGGCAATGCCTTCACTACCAATACCGTCAACACCACTTGGCTGATCGAAGAAGCCGTAGTAGGCGGAACAAACGCGACCATCACTGCGCAATGGACAAGTGCAGAAGAACTACTTGCCTTTGACCGCAGCAATGCGTTTATCGCTCGCCATACAGGCACAGTTTGGGATGGCGATGTACCGACGGCTGCGAGTGGAAGCGATCCTTACACCATCACACGAGCGGGTATAACTACTTTTTCTCCCTTCGCCGTCGGCAGTTCCTTCGAAGGTGGTCTTGCTTGTGTAGCAGATGACATTCTATTGGATAATGCGCCACTTGCTTCGGGTATGTACAGCACGAAAGCATCCATCGAATCGAGCAGCACCGTCACAGCAGGCAGCATCGTCGAGTTTTTTGCGGTGGAGGTCATCGAATTGAAGCCTGATTTTCATGCACAAAGTGGTAGTGACTTTTCAGCACGTATAGACGATTGTGAGTTTTTCTTTTTTAATGATGAAACCATAGAACAGCGCACTGATGAAACTAACGAATCCATTGAAAGAAATACGCTTCCGCTACTTTTCCCAAATCCGGTTGGACAGCAGCTCAATATTCGAGATGGCATCGGGCAAGCGGTGATTTATAATATGCTAGGACAAGAAATGCAGGCTTTTGAGATTCGAGATGAGTTGCACAGCCTTGATGTAAGTAGCTTGGTGAATGGACAGTATGTGTTGCTGATTCTTAGGGACAGTGGGGAGCGGGTGACGTTGGCTTTTGTGAAGTAAAATTAGATCATTTCTTAAAATTCCTTAATCACCAAAAGAGGAATTGAGAGCGGCATGGCAAGGGCTATTCCAAATTCAATTTTTTAGAAATGCGTGAATTGGCGTTGCCCTACTTGTTGGGGCAACGCTTTTGTCTAAGTTAGAATTGAACAAATATGCCCTCAATTCCGAATAGTTCGTATCTTTGAATAACTGCAACGATTTAGCAGTTATCAACGAATGGTCAAATACCTCTTTCAGCGATATGCAAAAAGTACCTTACGGCATCAGCAATTTTGAAATGCTCGTCAGCAACAACTACTTCTACATAGATAGGACACCCTATTTGGAGTTGCTGGAAAATATGAGCTATCGCTATTTGTTTTTCTTGCGTCCTAGAAAATTTGGGAAGAGCCTATTCCTATCCTTATTGGAGTACTATTATGACTTAGACAAAAAAGATAAATTTGAATCGCTTTTCGGGCAGTTTTACATCGGACAGCAGCCTACCCCAATGGCGAACCAATACCTGATCTTGCAGTTTGATTTTTCGCAAATTGATACTTCTTCCTTTGAAAACACCTTCCAAGGGTTTTTAAATAATGTAAAAATAGGAGCAGCCCGATTTTTTGGACGCTACTCCCAGTTTTTTTCGGAAGAAGATGAAAAAAAGATAGATCAGTATGATTTTCCAGCACAAGTTATTCAGTACGTCTTAGAGCGAGTTGAAAAAAAAGTAAGCAAACACAAAATCTATTTATTAATAGACGAATACGACCACTTTGCCAATGAGATTTTGTCCTTCCGCTACGATGAATTTATGACGATGGTGGGCAAAAATGGCTTTGTCCGCAAATTCTACGAAGCCATCAAAGTGGGGACACAGCAAGGTTGGATTGATCGGCTGTTTGTGACGGGCGTCTCGCCAATTACGCTGGATAGTCTGACAAGTGGTTTTAATATTGCGACGAATGTGAGTTTAAATCTGCGCTTAGATAAAATGTTGGGCTTCACGGAAGCAGAAGTTATTACTATTTTGAAAAGCGTGGGAGTGGCAGCAAAAGACTTAGATCATGTGCTGGCAGATTTAAGGGATTGGTACAATGGGTATCAGTTTAATGAGGAGAGTAAAACCAAAGTTTATAATTCCAACATGGTTCTCTACTTCGCCGCTAATTATGCTGAATTTAAACAATACCCAAGAGAACTACTCGATCCCAATATTGCTAGCGACTACAACAAAATCAGAAAGTCATTTAAAATACAGGGACGCGAAAAGGAGCATTTGATACATTTAGAAACGCTGGTAAAAACGGGCAAAATCAGTGCCAAACTGACCCGCCTCTACGACCTTGGCAAACGCTTTGATGACGATGATTTTATCAGTCTTTTGTTCTATCAAGGCATCATTACAATAACAGGACTTACGATAGGGAAAGTGGCCTTCCAGATTCCAAATTATGTCATCAAGCAGCTGTATTTTCAGTATTTTCATCAAGTCATATTAGAGCGAAGTCAGTTGACTCAACTCAAAAGACAGGTAGATAATGATGTAGAAGCATTAGCAATAAATGGCGATCTTGTACCCTTAGTTGAATATACCGAAAAAGTACTGCAAGAACTAGCGGTTCGAGATACTATACGATTCGATGAAAAGTATTTGAAAGCCATTTTTACCGCTGCCATCTTCAATTCAGGCATCTACACCATTCGCAACGAATTTGAAGTAAAAGTGCCCGTAAAAGCAGGTCATACAGGCAAGGGCTTCGTAGATTTATTGCTGCTGGCACGCCAACCTTACCAACCAAACTTCCAAGCAGTCATAGAATTCAAATACCTCAAAAAGAAAGATGCCAAGCAAGCAGAAAGCGTCAAGCAAGCCGCCATTGAGCAACTCGAAAACTACTTGCAACAAGATGATTTTCTAAGTAAATTGGATAAGCTCAAAGCCTTTGTAGTCGTATTTGTGGGCTATAAAGGAGAGCTTGTAGAGTTGAGGTAGGATTCGTTAAAATAGGGGTGTACGAAGTCTCGTTTTTCTTAACATTTTACTTGAAAATAACCTGAGTCAATACAAGGAATTCGTGCAACAAGTATGCTCAGTAGTTCTCTTCGGACGGAAACACAAATTTCAACTTATTTTTCCCAAAAAAATAAGTTGAAATTTGTGTTTCTGTCCATAAAAACCCTTTGGACATACTTGTTGCGCGATCTCAC
>JBCDKV010000694.1:0-3068 GCA_038746215.1 Bacteroidota bacterium
ACTTGTTGTGCGATCTCAAGAGCTTTATTAAAATTTTTGGTAGTCCTATATTTGTAAGGCTGCCTGCGCTCTTGCTCTCTGCGTACTTTGCAAGTTTTGCGTGCAACATAGCCTTACATTTGCAGCACTACCAAATTTTTCTCAGGCATCACCAAAAACTTCGTATACACTTAATTTTTACTCCATGAAAACTAGCAATTTAGGTGGTCCTTATGGACAGAAATGATGTTACTAAAAACTACGTATACGCTTAAGAGCATGTTTGGAGCAGGATTGAACTAGAAATCAGTAGTTTACGGTTCTGACAAGGTGAAAAATTAATTGCATATCTGGATACGGAGTTTATTTTTCATGCAGTCAGATTCGTAAAATGTTGGTTTATAGGAAAATAGCACTGCAAACATGCTCTAATTACCCAAGTTCAACACGGAACAAATAACATGAAAAATATTCGAGGGACTTTTCGTTTTTTACAATTCATCATTCTAATCCTCTTCTTTATGTCGCGCTACCTACTGAGTACGGTATTCAGTGGTAGAGACCTAAAAAAAGGACTCAAGGAGCGACAAGCGTTCGCAAAAGCGATCAAGAAAGTGATTGGGGTAGAATTGGAAGTGAAAGGAAAACCTAGTAGCGAAGCTGCGATTTATGTCTGCAACCATCGGAGCTATTACGACCCAGGGGCGATTGCCATAGATTTGAGGTACTCGGTAGTGGTGGCAAAAGCGGAAATTCGTAATTGGCCACTCATTGGCTACGCCACAGATTTTATCGGCATCATTTTCGTCAATAGAGACAGTTCCGACAGTCGGAAAGCTACCCGTGAAGCGATGTCTAAAGCACTAGAAGACGGTCTGTCCATTCTCATTTATCCAGAAGGTACTACGGGTGATCGCTCGACGACCCTCGATTTCTTACCTGGCACTTTTGCGACGGCCGTCAAAATGAATATCCCCATCATTCCAGTCGCTATTGAATACAAAGATACCAGAGCTGCTTGGGTCGATCCGCATGAGTCTTTTTTTGCGCACTACACCAAATGCTTTAACCACAAGCGAACACCTGTCAAATTGCGCTACGGACAAGCCATTTTCCACGAAGATGTCTTGACATTCAAGCAAATGGCACAAGATTGGATTGATAAAAATCTATTAGAGATGCAAGCTGAATTTGGAGGTGTGGCGTGGCCCGCTACGGTGAATGAGCGAATAAAATTGACGGGTAGATAAAACAGAAAATTTATCCTCAACTGTATCTATCAAAAGCAGAATTGTATTATCAAATAACTAGCTTACAATAGATACGGTTCATTATAAATTTTCATAAAAATCAACTTTAAAATGAACATCTATGGAACTATTGTAATTATCCAAGCATTTCGAAAAGTAACTTATTATTCTGTTCAGATAGAAGAGGAAGACAGTTTATTTCTACAATTTTTGAATGATCATGCCAATGAAGAATATCAAGATGAGCTTGATATTATCCGTGAGTGGTTACAAAGAATCGGAGATAAAATCGGAGCAAAAGAACACTATTTTAGAAATGAAGCGTTCAGAGGGGATGCTCGTGCTCTTCCTCCACCTTCGAAGTTTTTAGAATTAGATTGTAACTTGAGGCTCTACTGCATGAGGATTAATAGGTATGCTGTCGTACTTTTTAATGGAGCAGAAAAGACGGCTGCAACAGCGCAAGCCTGTGACAATGTACGTCCACACTTTCTCTTAGCTAACCGCCTGACGAAAGTAATTGACAGCGCTATAATTGATGGGGAGATTAGTATTGACGATGATACAGGAGAACTTATTTTTGATGAAAGTCTTTTGCTCGAATTATGAAAAAATATAAAACAGCTAATCAATTTTTTAAAGAAAAAAGTCCCGAAGATATTCAACGCTTTGTCAGCAATAACTTAGCCATAACAGAAAGAATTGCATCCATTTTAGATCAAAAAAAGTGGACACAAAAAGATTTGGCAAAAGCAATGGATACCACAGATGCAGTGATCAATAAGTGGATGAGCGGTATGCACGATTTTACGCTAAGAACGATTGCTAAACTAGAAGTTGTGCTAGAAACTCATTTAGTAACAACAATCGAAACAACCAAGGAAGAATATAAAAAGCTTCAGAATTCACCAAATGTACTGCAAGAAGATGCAAGCAATTTAGTCTACGAGTATAATCAGCTTGTGAAAGCTAAAGATACTAAGCGTTTACTAATCCTTGATCGGGACGGCACCCTCATCAAAGAACCTGCCGACGACCCACAAATTGATAGCTTAGAAAAACTCCACTTCTATCCAAAAGTATTTCGCTACCTCTCACGCATCGCGGCGGAACTCGACTTCGAACTCATCATGATTACCAACCAAGATGGATTGGGAACCGAAGTCTTTCCCGAAGCAGGTTTTTGGGCTGTACAGAACAAAATGGTGGAAACTCTGAAAGGGGAAGGCATCGAATTTAGCGACGTTCTCATCGACCGCTCTTTTCCAGCCGATCAAGCACCCACCCGTAAGCCACGAACGGGACTACTCACGCCATACATAGAAGGCGATTATGACCTCGCCAACTCCTTCGTCATTGGTGATCGCCTAACTGATATGGAACTCGCTAAAAATCTAGGCGCAAAAGGTATTTGGATCAATAACTATCCCGATTTGGCAACCTCAGAACTCAGCGTAGCATTAGAAGAATTACGAACACACATTGCCTTAGAAAGCAACGACTGGGAAGTCATTTATCGCTTCCTAAAGCTCCAGCAACGCACGGCTAAAGTACAACGCACCACCAAAGAAACCGATATTCTCATCGAACTCAACCTAGATGGCTCGGGCGTGGCTCAAAATGAGACGGGACTTGGATTTTTTGATCACATGCTCGACCAATTGGCCAGACATTCGGGTTGTGATTTAACCGTCCGAGTGAAGGGTGATTTGCATATTGATGAACACCACACCATCGAGGATACTGCTATTGCCTTGGGCGATGCTTTTTACCAAGCACTAGGCAGTAAACTAGGCATCGAACGCTACGGCTACTGCCTACCCATGGACGACTGTTTGG
>JBCDKV010000695.1:0-3064 GCA_038746215.1 Bacteroidota bacterium
TATCAAAAATAAGTTGAAATTTGTGTTTCCGTCCGAAGAGAATTATTGGGCATACTTGTTGCTCCATTTGCGGATATTGACCTGAACTATATCTGAGTCAAATGTCAAGAAAAATAAAATCTACGCAGTCGTTATTCGCATTTATTACAAAAGGTAGATTTAGAGATGAAGCACGGGAAAGATATAAATAAGGGAACTGATCAAATCCATATCATATGCACCTAGTAGTCAAAATAATCTATACCGTACTGGTCGCATCTTTTTTATTGGCTTGTAACGATGATGCGCAGCAAGAACAAAAGACCAGCACATCTCCTGCTATTTCAGAAGATGAACTCATTGTCCGCCTTTCGCCAGACATGGTAGCTAGTCCACAAAATCAAGCAGAACGCGATAGAAATGAGATGCTCAACTTTGCGATAGATTCTACTTGGAACGTAGTAGCAACCTCTTCTGGTCTCTACTACGAAATAGTGGAATCAGGGACAGGTGAACCATTAGCATGGGCAGACCGACTGGAAGTGCATTACGAAGGCTTCTTTATGAATGGTAAGAAATTTGATTCCTCTTACGACCGCAATAGGACGCTACAATTTTACATCGGTAATATGATAGACGGCTGGAATGAGGTACTACAATTGGTTCGTCCTCGTGGAAAAATAAACCTACTTGTTCCTTCGCGTTTGGCGTATGGCGAGAAAGGCTTGGTCACGGCAACGGGGGATACACTCGTTCCACCCAATCAAGCATTGGCGTTTAAAATATCGGTATTGAAAAAAATTAAATAAAGCTTTTGTAAATTTGCTTCTTTATATTCTAAACTCGACTTTAGCCATTAGCCGATAGCGTTTAGCTTACAGTGATTGTATTGACTTACACTCAGTAAAAAAAGTGAGCGTGTAAGTAAATTTATCGTACTGACTCGTAAACACTTATGATACAAGCCAACAGCTAATAGCAAAAGGCTAAAGTCCAGATAAAGTATCATTTATCAAAAATTAAGACAAGTTGATTAATACAGCAAAGTAGTTGAAACTTCCGAGTAAAAATTAAGCAAATAAAAGACAAGTTTATCCACTCGCTTGATATTCTTTCTACTTTTGTGCGGATGTAGGCGTGTACGAAGTTTTGAGCAATGTTTGAAATAAATCTTGGTGAAGCCCTTGAGATCGCGCAACAAGTATGCTTAAAGGTTTTTTATGGTTCAGGCTGTTTCCCACTAAAATACTAACAAAACTGAGACTTCGTACAGCCCTAATTCGGATAAACACGTCGAATAAACTTGTCAAAATCATTTAAACATTTACCAATATGGTCAGAATTCTAGTCAATGATGGCATTCATCCTGATGGAAAAATGCTATTAGAAGAAGCTGGTTATGAAGTGATTACCGAAAAAGTATCACAAGAAGACCTACCAAAAGAGCTTCCCAATTATCATGCGATCATCGTGAGAAGTGCAACCAAAGTCCGTAAAGATTTGATCGACCTTTGCCCGAACTTGAAAATTATCGCACGGGGCGGAGTGGGGCTTGACAATATTGATGTGGACTATGCTAGGTCAAAAGGTATCACGGTGATGAATACGCCAGCGGCTTCCTCACAGTCGGTCGCAGAGTTGGTTTTTGGACATATGTTTACCTTGGCACGTTCGCTACATTTGTCCAATCGAGAGATGCCAGTGAAAGGTGGAACAGCGTTTAAAAAACTTAAAAAATCCTACTCTAAAGGTATTCAATTACGCGGAAAAAAGCTTGGTATCATTGGATTGGGACGAATTGGACGCGAAGTTGCACGCATTGGATTAGGAATGGGAATGAAAGTGATGCCAGTAGACTTAATCGTCAATGAGATCAACGTTGATATTGCTTTGTACAGCTCGGAGGAAGTCGGGTTATCAGTAAAATTGACTACTTTCCCATTGGAAGAAATGCTGAAAGAAGCGGACTTCATCACCTTACACGTTCCTTTCTCTGGCGGCAAGCCTATTTTGGGTGCAGAAGAGATCGCAAAAATGAAAAACGGTTCTTACATCATCAATGCTGCTCGTGGTGGTACGGTCGATGAACAAGCCCTACTGGCAGCACTAGAAAGCGGAAAACTGGCGGGCGCAGCCTTGGATGTTTTCGATTTAGAGCCTTCTCCACAAGCAGAAATCTTGGAACACGATAAGATTTCGCTGACACCACATACGGGTGCTTCTACTTTGGAGGCGCAGCGCAACATCGGCTTAGAGCTAGCGGATAAGATCATCGCTTTTTATGGAGATGATAAGTAATATTTTTCGCTATGCTTGAGTAGGAAGTAGAGATATATCAAGTCTCATTTTTTTTAACATAAAACAAGTCTAAATCTCATGAGATTTAGACTTGTTTCGAGTATCGCTCAAAACATCGTACACGCCTAATTTCTTTTTCTAATCTAAATTATTGGAGCAAACCTACTACGAAGCTCCATCTTTGTCTTCGTCTGCTCTATAATTAGCCGCCTTTAACACTGCAAACAGTACCAATGCCAAAGATACGGCACACGCAATCAAGTAGTCGACAGGAAACTTATCCATATTTATGCTGTATTTAGTTTAGGAATGCGTTCTCTTCTTGCTAGCAATGAAGTCAATTCAACATCTATTCTGCCAAGCTGGAGGCAACAATAAAAGGCAGAACATGGAAGGTTGTTGTCTTCAAATCTTTGGATCAACTGAATATGACATTTTTAGGAAATAGAGTGGTTTAGCTCTAAAGTATAAGTAACGGACAAATAATAACTTCCCGATTTATGACGGCATCTTTCGTCCTGCTACTGCGTTGAAAAGCCTCGCCAGCCGAGAGGATTCCTACGTTTTTCGCCTTGTAGCAGAACAAAACCTGCTCGGTCAAAATGTGGAACTTATTGTTTGTCCGTTACTAAGCTCAAGTTACACTACTGGACAAAACACAAATTTGAAACACTGAGTACATTTAGAAACACTAAAAAAAGCAGCTAGCGTAGTTATGCAATCTACTTCTCTTTTCTTCTGTAATCTAAAATCGGCACTTCAAGATTAATTGTGGGTATGGAAAAAA
>JBCDKV010000696.1:0-3060 GCA_038746215.1 Bacteroidota bacterium
AAGTGGTGCAAAGCAGAAAAGATTGAGTATCTTTTCAACGTAGTGAACCGCTAGCGGATGGGATGCCAAATTCAAAAATCGCCAAATTACCCGACAGGATTAGCTTGAAAGACTACTAAATTAAGCAACTTCTGTCATTTATTCAAATTATACTTCAACAGGATATGGCAATCGTTAAAAGCTAGACTTTGTTTATTCGTTGAATTGTTGATCTGTTTATTGCACAGATTCCCTTGATTTTGCTTTTCTGGTCAATGATTATCAGTTAAACAAATAAACACATCAACATCATAAACAGAAAAAATTTTCTTGCGATTGCCTTATCAACAGGATAAGAAATATGACTACTCGTGATTTGTGCGTGTACGGAGTTCTTCTGCTATTAGATGATCTAGGACTTCAAAGAAGCTGAGGTCGTATTTCCAATCTAATTGTGTTTTGGCTTTGCTGCTATCTCCGTAGATATCAATAATATCGGTAGGGCGGAATAAGGCGGGGTCGATCACAATTTTTGCTTTATCAATTGATAAATAATCGAATACGTACTCGACAATGCTACGTAAAGAAATAGAGCATCCAGAACAGATCAAATAATCATCCGCTTGCTCTTGTTGGAGCATTAAATACATCGCTTCCACGTATTTTGGCGCCCAACCGAAGTCGCGTTTCACTTCAATATTACCAACTCGAAGGACTTTTTGTTCACCTCGTTTGATATTAATTGCCGCCGCAATGACCTTTTTGACAAAGAAATTAGGCGAGCGTAGGTAGGATTCGTGATTGAAGAGGACGCCGCAGGCGGTGTAGAGATTGTAGGCTTCTCGGTAATTAATGGCAATCCAATGGGCAGAAGCTTTGGAAATAGCGTAGGGGCTGAGTGGATGAAAGACTTGGTTTTCCGTGATCGGTAATTGAGCTACCTTTCCAAACATTTCGCTACTAGAAGCCTGATAAAATCGAATGTCAGGATTGAATAGACGGATAGATTCCAGCAAGTTGAGTACCGAAATGATGTTGAACTTGATTGTGCCAATGGGCTGACGAAAAGAAAGCGATACGGAACTTTGAGCCGCCAAATTGTAGATTTCACTGGGTTCATAGGTTTTAAATACTTTGAAAATCTGGGAGAAGTCCGTCACGTCACAGCCTTGCAAAATGACTTCTTGCTCAATGCCCAAATGCTCCAGTCCACTTGTATTTTGGCTACTGTAGCTACGGGTTAAACCCACTACTCGGTAGCCTTTTTTCAGCAGCAATTCACTCAGATATGCGCCGTCTTGACCCGTAATGCCCGTAATGATCGCTGTCTTTTGCATGGCAAACTGGAAGTTCTATTGCTTTTTCAAAACGTAGCTCAAATTGCGATGTGGCTCGTTAGTCAGTAGGATGATTTCGTAGCCATAGGTATTACAAAATTCATTCACTGCTTCTACTACGCCAAAGCGTACTGCACCGCCACCTGCCCATCTAGTGTAATCGTGTCCGCAGATATAGCCGTCTGCCTTCACCAAATCCTTGCAAATCTTTAGCTCCGCAATGACGCTTTCGTAAGAGTGATCTGCATCTACGTAAATCCAATCAAAATGATGATTTGGAAAGTTAGGCAGCACGTTCGCACTATAGTCTTTGTGTACCGTGACAATACCCGCGTCGATTTCCGCTTGCATGGTATCTACCACGACTTTGTGGTGTTGCTTACCGTGCTTTTTGTGGTTGTCCAATAAATCCCACGGGTCTATAAGGTGTAGCTCTTTGGGCTGCGTCACATCCATAATTCTTCTCGAAAACTGTCCCTTGAACACCCCAACTTCTGCTACTACCGCATTAGTCGGCATCGTTTCCAAAAGTGCCGTTCGGTTTGGAACGACCTTGATGTGTTCGCTCATGATGGGCGGAAAGGTCTTCCATTTCTTGGTCAAGGACTGATCGTATTTTCGATAATCCATGACTTTATCATATAGCTGCGTGCTATTTTTATACTTCTTCAGTGGGCTTAGGATCGTATTACCTAATAAGTTTTTGATAGTAGACATATGGAATTGATTAATTTTTTATCAAGATTTTCCTTTGAACTTGCGCTTGGTGCTTGCACTTTATGGCTATGTATCGTTCAGAGGGGTACAAACTTACGATGTATCAAGTTTCCCAACGTCTGAATGCTACTTTACTCGTTTGGAAACGAGTAGATAGTAGGTTTGAAGTTAGGAAACTTCAAACATCGAGTAGAATGAACAGCATTGGCTTAGTAAATCTCTTCGGACGAAAACCCTTAAGCATACCTGTTGCGCGATCTCAGGAGTCTTACTTAGGACTTGTTCAGATAGATAGTTCGCTACTCATTCTTCCACAAACTCCGTCTCAAATTTTTTGGCAAGGGTTGCGGTGTACAAATTTGCGCCTTTCAAATTCAAATGAACTTCATCATTAGAGTTTTCGTAGGCATATAATTCAGGGTACTTATCCGAGCTAGAAAAATCAAAAATATTGACACCTTCTTGTAGCAGAAAATGCTTCAACTTGGTGGTCTGCTTGATAGAATTCCACGGATTTCGGGGTGGAATAAGTAAAATAACGTTTGTTTGCGCACTAAAGTACTTGGTCGCTGCCAACCACTCATCCACAAAACGATCCCGATCTTTGCTGAAATCGCTCTTGTCCGTAGCATGATCGTATTTCTCCATTTCTTCGGGATGTGCTTGAAAATAGCGTTGTCTTTTTCGCAGGGGTGCATTCATATTCGTGACGCTATCGGTTGGGAAAAAACCGCTGGTCTCGTACACATTTCGATCTGGAAAACCCTCGCGGGGTTCGGGGATGGAAAGTACCGCTCGCCAGCGCTTAGCACTGTTGAATCCTATGTATTTATAGGCAATTAGTTTGCTGTAATCTTTGATGGATTGAAACTGGAAACGGGCGGGCAAATCGTTTTTTCTAAAAAAATCGACTGCCATGGGATAACGTCTTTCGTCCAGTGCGTGTAGTTGTTCGGCATCTTTGAAAGAAGCAAAAAGGCGAGGAAGGGGCGACATCTCTACAAACACATAATCCAAATCGGGACGT
>JBCDKV010000697.1:0-3052 GCA_038746215.1 Bacteroidota bacterium
AAATTTGATCAAGGTTTTTTAAGGACAAAGAAGCGAGAATCGCTTCTTTGTCCTTAAAAAACCTTGATTCGCTGAGGAGGTGTCGACCTCCTCCTCAGCGAAAACTTACCCTCAAATTTAGCGGTAAATGATGTGAACAAAACTTATCTTTTTTCAAAAATGAAAGCACTTTTTTACCCCGTTTGCAGTGTAAATCAACAGGCGTCATCTGTTTGGGGGGACTGCTTATTGCACAAAGACTCATTCAAACTGCCAATAAACTTACGGAATCGCCCAAATTTAATCGCACGGGCGGTATTTTGGGAAGCTGCAAAATGGGTTCGGTCAGTTGCCCGATGACGTGCCAACCGCCTGGACTAGCAATAGAATACACGCCTAAATACTTTCCTCCGATGGCTAAAGTATTTGGAGCAATATATTTGGCAGGTACACTTTTTCTAGGTATGTGAAGACTAGGTGGCAAACCATTAAAATAAGTGAAACCAGGCAGAAATCCAAACATCGCTACTCTGAATTCGAGGGTGCAAAGTTGTTGGATAATGTGCTGTCGGTCTTGCCCCGTGAAGTTTTCGATATATCGCCAATCTTCGTGATTATGGAAATGAATGGGTAACGTCCAAGTTTGCGTAGTAGTGTTGGATTCGATTTCTACAAGGCTCAGCAAGCCGATTTTGGCTTCCTGAAAAAGTCCATTGAGCTTTAAACAAATTTCTACTTCGGTGACGATAACCTCTTCCACAAAATCAAATTTTCGCTGAAAAATGGCGCGACCAATGCCAGCTAGATCGGCATCTGCTGTACCTTTCAACAGCAAAAAATCATTGTTGTAATTTTCGACATACAACTTTATATCACCCCATTGCAGATATTTCGACATCTTGCGCTTTTAGATATTTATAGATACTTTTACTCAATTCGACAGCCCCCAAGGTATCACTATGCAAACAAATAGAATCGACTTGAATGGGAAAAGTTGTACCGTCAAAAATCCTCACTTTTCCAATGAGAAAATCCTGAATTTGCGCGAGTACCGCAGCTTTTTCGTGTAATACTGCGCCGTCCAATTGCCTGCTGCGCAATTGCGTTGGATGTTGATATTTTCGATCTGCAAAGCCTTCTTGTATAGATTGCAGCCCATATTTTTTACAGTAATCAATTACATTCGTATGCGCTAAAGCCAATATTTTCAATTCGGGATCAATCGACTTCACTAGTAATACAAAATCCGCTGCCAATTGGTCGTCTTTCACCATATCGTTGTAGAGCGCACCGTGTGCTTTGACGTGATGTAGCCGCTCCCCAAAACGTTCTACCATGCCTTTCAAAGCACTGATTTGGTAGCACAAGTCTGCTAGCAAGACCGCTCTTTCCACTTTTACAGAAAGCCGTCCGAAATTGGCGCGATCATTATAAGAGGGATGCGCACCAATCTTAACCCGATGCTCAATCGCAGTTTGTATGGTTTGCGACATCAGTAGTGGCGTTCCGCTGTGAAAACCACAGGCAATGTTGCAGGAAGAAATATAAGGCATGATTTCGCTATCGTAATTGCGAGCTTGCCCTGCTTTCAGTTCTCCCATATCACAATTTAAGTCAATTTTTTTCATCTATTTTTTCTATGCTTTGAGTCGATTTGCTATTTTGCCGATGTCTAATTTTGAATGCAGCGCAGGCGAAATTTTTATATCAGAAGTGGATCGAACGGGTAAAACGGATTTTATACGAGTCGGGTACTAATTTTTCCTACTCCTTCAGGTGTAAGAAAGCACAAATTACCAAAAATAAAATGGCACTTTTATCCAACACACTTTTTAGTAATCACAAAACCAAAATAAGAGCTTGTTTGGAGCAGGATTGAACTAGAAATCAGCAGTTTGTGGTTCTGACAAGGTGAAAAATTAACTGCATATCTGGATATGGGGTTTATTTTTCATGCAGTCAGGTTCATAAAATGTTGGTTTATAGGAAAATAATGCTCCAAACATGCTCTAAACTACAATCAGCAAAAAATGAAACCATATATCGTAGGCATAACGGGTGGGAGCGGTTCGGGTAAAACCAGTTTCATCGACCGAATCAGGCAGGCTTTTACAGAAGAAGAACTCTGTGTCGTCTCTCAGGACAACTACTATTTGCCCATAGAAATGCAGGCGAAAGACCGCAATGGCATTGAAAATTTTGATCTACCTTCTTCCTTCGATCACGACAGCTTTCACGAGGATATGTTGCTGCTCATTAGTGGAAAAGACGTGACCAAAGACGAATATATCTTCAACGACCCCACCGCGATTCCAAAAAAGATCACCTTTCATTCCGCTCCCATCATCCTCATCGAAGGATTGTACGTATTTCATACCAAACCCATGCGCGATCTCATTGATTTGAAGGTTTTCGTACACGCCAAAGACGAATACAAGATCATCCGACGCATCATCCGCGACCAAACCGAACGTAACTATCCCGTAGAAGACGTGCTTTATCGCTACCAACACCACGTCATGCCCAATTTCGAGCAATACATCAAACCACACCTAGACAAAGTCGACTTGATTGTCAACAACAACGACCACTTTGAGCAAGCTTTTAAAGTTTTACAAGGTTTTTTGCGCAACCATCTCCGTGATTATCGAGTAAAAATGTGAGGGGAGTTTTGTGGTTTCATGGTTGCATTGCTGTATGGTTTCATGGTTGGAGGCACATAGCTCTAAAGCGCGAGTGCAAGTTCAAAGAGCAGGGATGGTAAGATTTTGTTTTTTGTAAACTTTTATAAATAATGCGAATAACGACTGTATAGATCTCGTTTTTCTTGACATTTGCCTCAGATGTAGTTCGGGTCAATATCCGCAAATTGAGCAACAAGTATGCTCAGTAATTCTCTTGGGACGGAAACACAAATTTCAACTTATTTTCTTTAAAAAATAAGTTGAAATTTGTGTTTCCGTCCATAAAAAACCTTCGGGCATACTTGTTGCGCGATCTCAAACACTTTACTCAGTTTCAAAAGTTTAGCAAAGCTATTATTACCATAGAATGGAGTATTTTACCCGTTATT
>JBCDKV010000698.1:0-3050 GCA_038746215.1 Bacteroidota bacterium
GCACCCAGATTTTCTTCCATACGTGAGCAAGGATGGCAAAGTCCCGTCATTTTGAGTTGCACTTCTGCTCCAATTTGGAAAATTTTGTCTTTGAATGCTAGTAAGTTGATACCAGAAACAATGATGTTACGGCGCAGTAGTTTTGGATCGACTTCCTTTTTCAAGACACTACTGACCGTGGCGATGTGCTCCGCTTGTATCAAAGTCACCATTCGGTTGCCACCTTTTTTGCCATAATGATCGCCTTCTAATCCGTGTGCCTCATCAACCACTACGCTCTCGATGCTTTGTACTGCACCTCGCTTTTCGGTACGAATACTGATCCAATCTATTTTGCCTGTTTGAGGCATCACGTTCATCATTTCTTTCATTGTCATAATTAGTCGTGGTGTTAGTGCTTGTTTAGATTTTTTCCAAAAAGCTGTTAGCAAAGCATTAAAGTTATACCAAGTGCATAATATTGTAGGCAAAAGTTACTTTATCTATTGTATTTTGCAAAAATACGATAAAATACTTTCTTACATTTTCCGCTACAAATAATGATTACAAGATGAAAAAAACACTCATTACTTACTTACTCGCATTCGCTTTCACGACTGGTCTGATGGCACAGGCAAAATTTGGCGTTCGGCTCGGCGCGAGTACGACAGATTTAGAACCTGGACAATTACTGGTGACCAATCAAGAGACCTTGGACGAGTTTAGACTATCCGTAGCAGACGCCAAATTTGGGGTACATGCTGGACTGTTCGCAAAACTACCAATTACTGATTTTTTCTTCCTCCAACCCGAAGTTCTGTTCAATTCCAATCGCGTCGATTTTCAGCGAGATGATGTGGAAGGTATTTTCACAGAAAAATACCAATACCTAGATATTCCAGTGATCGCTGGATTGCAGCTAGGACCAATAAAGCCGCAGTTGGGACTCGTCGGACACGTTTTTCTGAGGAGTAATTCAGACTTTGATATCGAAGGCTATAAGCAAGATTTTAGTAGCCTGACCATTGGTTGGCAGGGTGGATTGGGGATCGAAATCAAGAAAGTCTTATTCGATGTCCGCTACGAAGGCAACCTATCTAGGTTTGGCAACCACATCAACATTGGTGGTGAAGCATACGAGTTCGATGATCGTATTTCTCGCTTGGTCTTTACGCTGGGACTTGCCTTTTAAAAGCGGCTGCTCCTTGGTGGTGAAGAATACTCAGGGGCAGTTGGATGCGCATGATTGTTCCTTGCGGCTGGTTATCTAAAATTTTGATGCTGCCGCGATGCGCTTTGATAATCTGATCTACGATGTACAATCCAAGTCCTGTACCTTTGGTAGAGCGAGTATCTTCACTACCCACGCGATAGAACTTCTGAAAAACCATTTTCTTTTCTTTATCTGGTATTCCAATACCTCGGTCTGCAATATCGACGTATAGATTTTCTTCTTGCTCGAACAGGTTCACTTCGATGTGTGCATCATTTTTGGAGTACTTGATCGCATTTTCTAATAAGTTGAGGAAGACAGAAGTCAGCCCATAAAGATCGCCGTCGATATTGGGAAAATCCGCTGTTTCATTGACTTGAAAAGTAGCGTTCGGGTGCTTTTCCTCCAATTCTGAAATCAAATCATTGACCAAAAGGGAGATATCTACTTCTTCCATATTGAGCTGGTAGGCCTCTTCTAGTTTTGCCGAGAGCAATAAATTATTGACTAGATTGTAAAGTCTTTTGGTTTCCTTAAGTGCGTTTTCACTGAATTTGGTGACCGCCGAACGGTTCAAATCTCGCTTGAGGAAAGTTTCTAAAATCAGTTGGATGGAAGCAATAGGCGATTTCAGTTCGTGGGTAATGGAAAGCAAGAAATTGCGTCGTTGTCTAGCACTTTCGACCTCTTTGCGGTAGCCACGGTCTATCAAATAAATACCAACGATTAAGATGACAATAAACACCAATGCTTCGCCCAAAATCATCCATTCTTGTACCTGATACTTGGACTCCAATTCCCTTTCCTCTTCTATCAGCAGTTGGTACAAAGCCGTATTCGGCCCGTTGAATTGTATTTCAGAAGCAATTCTCAAATCCATCAATTCACGCTTGGCTTGAAACGCATCTTTGTTTTTGGTGAATAGTAAAATCGACCACCAAGCAAAAGCTAGTAGCATGTAGGCAATCACGATGTAAGACAATAGTCGAAGTCTAGAATTTTTCATAGAACAAGAACGAGTAGGAAGGAGTGAATGTTGAGTCGTGTAATAGCTTGTGTTGAAAATGTGACTCAATATTAGTTAGCCCAGAAATCAAAGGCGACACCATTGCTGTGTAGGAGGACATCCAAAAAGAAAGAACAGAATCACCATAAAACTGTTTCCCTAAAAAGCAAGGCAATGAAAATACTACTAACTGGAGGAACAGGCTATATCGGTAAGCGATTATTAAGGGTGCTGGTGGAACAAGGACACCACATTTATTGTGCAGTGCGAGCCGTAGATAGTTTTGAATGGCGAGCAGGTTGGGAAAAGCAAGTGGAAGTCTTTCACGCTGATTTTTTGGATGCGAAAAGTTTAGAAGATGCGCCCACTGATTTTGATGTGGCTTTCTACCTGATTCACTCCATGTCGAGTTCGATCAATGAGTTTGAAAAGCTGGAATTGGAAGCGGCTCAGCATTTTCGGGATTATATGAATCGTACCACCGCTCAACAAATCATTTACCTGAGTGGTATGGTCAACCAGAGTAAGTTGTCTAAGCATTTGGAGTCCCGCTATCAGGTGGAACAAGTATTGAATGCTTCCAAAGTGCCACTCACGACGCTGCGCGCAGGTATTGTGATTGGTTCGGGCAGTGCGTCCTTTGAAATCATTCGGGATTTAGTTGAAAAGTTGCCTGTGATGATTGCACCAAAATGGTTGAAAACCAAGTGTCAGCCGATTGCGATCCGAAACGTGATGCAGTTTTTGACGGGTGTGATGCTGAATGAACAAACCTATAATAACAACTACGATATCGGGTGTAGTGAAGTGCTGACTTACAAAGAAATGCTGCTGGGCTATGCTAAGGCTAGA
>JBCDKV010000699.1:0-3043 GCA_038746215.1 Bacteroidota bacterium
ACCCTTGTGGCAAGTGATTGCCTCAACTGATGGTACTGTTCTTCTAGTTGCAGAATAACAGATTGCTTGTCTTCCGTGTTGTAGACGCTTAGGTAAATCTTTGCGATTCCCATATCAGGAGACATCTTCACCGAAGTCACAGTCACTAACACTTCTGCGCCATAGATGTAAGCACCTTCTTGTTGTAGCACGATGCTGAAATTGCGCTTGATCGTTTCTGCTACTTGTAATTGTCTTTTCGACATGTTTGGGTAAATTTAGTACACTGTAAATTAAATTTATTTGCCTTTTTGACCGAGGCTATTTTGGAATATATCAAGGCATTTTTTTCTGGCATAACGAGTTATTCCTGCAAAAAAATAACATTCATGCAGTGGTGCTTGCAAAAAAGATTAAGTATCTTTTTAACGGAATGAACCGCAAGCGGATGGGAAGCCAATTTCAAAAGAGACCGTCAAAAGGTGAAGTTATTTAGTTTATAGTGTACTAAGTTTCAAAAGTTTAGTAAAGCTGTTACTACCACGAAATAGAGCATTTTACCTGTTATTCGCATACTTGATTTTTCAGTAAATTGTCTTAGTTCTCTTAGTGTCTTAGTGGTTTGTTTTGCCCTAATGTCCAGTAGTCTACAATTAAACCACCAAAGCTTCTTCCAAAAAAG
Organism: Bacteroidota bacterium; assembly: GCA_038746215.1. GTDB lineage: Bacteria > Bacteroidota > Bacteroidia > Chitinophagales > Saprospiraceae > JAAUTG01. The sequence continues at coordinate 662 of JBCDKV010000699.1, forward strand.
CAGCTTCCACCTGATTTCTCAATAGATCATCCATCGTTTCGCGCTTGCGGATTAGGTAGTCTTTTCCTTCGTGTAGCAAGACTTCGGCGGGTCGAAAGCGTGAATTATAATTGGAAGCCATCGACATACAATAAGCGCCTGTATTCTGCATCGCTAGCACATCGCCCTCCCGCACTTCCGCTATTTTACGATTAATGCCAAAAGTATCGGTTTCGCAGATGTAGCCGACGACGGTATAGATACGTGGTCGTCCGTTCGGATTGGAGACGTTCACGATTTCGTGATGCGCATCGTAAAACATCGGACGAATCAAATGATTGAGTCCAGAATCGACGCCTGCGAAGAGGGTAGAAGGTGTTGGTTTTACGACATTGACCCGCACTAGAAAGATACCCGATTCACTGACTAGGAATTTACCAGGCTCGAACATTAGCGTTACCGTCCTGCCGTATGCTTCACAAAAATTATTGAAACGCTCGGAGATGCGTTGTCCGAAATGTTCGATGTCCGTAGCAATGCCGCCCGCTTTGTAAGGAACTTTGAAACCACTGCCGAAGTCGATGTAGCGCAAGCCATCAAAATTCTTAGCAGTATTCAGCAAAATTTCAGCGGCGTGCAAAAAGACTTCCGCATCCAAAATATCGCTGCCCGTGTGCATGTGCAAACCTTCGACCTGCAAGCCCGTTGTTTCCAATACTTTCAATACGTGTGGCAATTGGTGAATCGAAATACCAAATTTCGAGTCGATATGACCCACCGAAATTTTGGAATTGCCGCCCGCCATGATGTGCGGATTAATGCGAATACAAATTGGAACATCGGGGTGATGATGTCCAAATTGCTCTAAGATGGAGATGTTATCGATGTTCATATTGACGCCTAAACGAACGGCTTCTTCAATTTCTTCCAGCGAGACACAGTTTGGGGTATAAAGAATTTCACTGGGTTCAAAACCCGCTCGTAATCCTAGTTGCACCTCTTGAATAGACACCGTATCTAGCCCTGCGCCCCACTGTTTGAATAACTTTAGAATCGTCAGGTTGGTATTCGCTTTGCAAGCATAGTTGAGCTTCAATTGTTTGACATCGAAGGCATTTGCTAAGCGTTCGTATTGTCGGCGCATCACGGCACTGTCGTACACATACAGTGGACAGCCGTACTTTTCTGCCATGAAGAGAGGATTGATTCCTTCGTTCATTAGGTACTGATTGTGTTCTAAAGTCATGGTTGATATTTGTAAAATTAGTTGTTAATTCTTCTTTTTATAAGGGATTCTCTGAATAGGAATGAGGCTTTCAAATAGTTGTTCTTCAATAGTTCGTTTGATTAATTGCATTTCCGTCAGTTTGTTGACGCAATTTAGCTAAATTCCGTCAATTGACTGACGGAATTAGTGTTTTGTAGTAAGTACCAATTTCTATGTATAATTAAAATCATTTTCTTTTCTTCTTCAAATTTCCATTTTGTGCTACATTATCAAGAAGAATATCTAGTTTTTCTAACAACTCATCGAAACCTATTAGTGATACATTTTTATCCAAGCCAGTATGTTTGCTTAGGATAACGGCAATTTTGGTCTTGAAAAAATCTACTTTGTTAAAAACTATATCTTTCGAGTTTATTTCTTGCCATTGGTTGAGATACTCCTCCCAGTTACTACTTTCTTCTCCAATAATTGTTATCACTTCATCTGAAAAAATAGTATTTTCATTATAGTACAAAATTTGACCATCAATTGGACTTTCCAACTCTAAAGTAATTGTGCCTAAATCTACTTCGACAATTAATTCTCCAGGCCTTACTAATTGCCCCAATTGTTTATGTCTTTTGCTGATTTGCCCTTTTTCTACAAATCCGCCTATCCTTGGCATTTGGATAATTTCCATTTTTCTACAGTATTGATGTGAGAAGTATTAGCATTCCTAGAGTTCATATTTCGTCAACCTTCTAAATATCAGATTTCACTGTCTTTTTAGAAGTAGGCGTGTTAAAGTTTTTTGCAGTGCTCAAAATAAGCCTTGGTCAAATCCCTTGAGATCATGCAGCGAGCATAACCAAAGGTTTTTGATGGACGGAAATACTTGATGAGCGTGCTTATCACGTGATTTTCTTACATTTACTCAGGCTATATTACAAGCGTTATATTAAAAAAGGCAGGACTTCGACAGCCCTATTTCAAAATACCTTATTTAGTCTTTTTACAAACTACAAAGAAGGATAGTTTCCCAAAAACAATATTGTTGCCTTAGTAGTTTTTGACATGTTATTAGCTGGTGCATATGGGTAGATCGACTCAAATAATCGACCTAGTGCGCTAGAAAATTATCAATCAAAAAAAATTAAAATTATGGACGCAACTTGTAAAAACTGCAACCACTGGGA
>JBCDKV010000700.1:0-3039 GCA_038746215.1 Bacteroidota bacterium
TTCTTTTTTCAAAACGTAATTAAAAACTTGTTTTTTCTTTCCGTTTCAAAATGGTCTTTCGTACATAATTTTGGTTGTTCCTAATGTTTTTTGGAAAAAATCATTAGGAACAACCTCATTTCTGTCCGAAAGACCTTTTGAAAACGGAATGAAAAACGAAGTTTTTCATTCCGTTTTCAAAAAAGAAAGAATGTAAATTTATTTCTTAGCCATTACTAATAGACAACAGCTAAAGTCAAACTCAAGCATTACTCAAAACTTCATACACATCTAATTTGATACTTGTACTTGATACAGTTCAGACTTACTCTGGCACATTATTTGGATTCAACAAATCATAAAACTGATCCAATTTTGGTAAAATGATGATACGCGTGCGTCGGTTCGTAGAGCGTCCCTCGGCGGTGGCATTGGTAGCGAGTGCATTGTACTCTCCACGACCCGCAGCGATCAGGCGATTAGGATTCACGTCGTGGTTATTTTGTAGCGCACGAACCACGGAAGTAGATCGCTTCACACTCAAATCCCAGTTGTCATCTATGCAACTATTATTGATCGGAACATTGTCCGTATAGCCTTCTACCATCACCTCAAAATCGGGTCGGGACTTCACGATTTTGGCGATTTTACCTAAGACTTCATTCGCTCTGGAAGTCAAATTATAACTGCCACTGGTAAATAACATTTTGTCCGACAGATTCACGAAAACAACGGTTTTATCAACTTTCACCTCTACATCATCGTCTTCGATACCGTCCTTCAAAACACCTTTCAGATTAACAGCCAAAGCTAGGTTGATCGAATCGGCTCTGGTCTTTGCCATCTGTAGCAATTGGATGTACTTATCCTTGCGTTGTAGTTGCCCTAGGGTTTCTTTGATGTTATCGGTGGTAGATTGGGAAAGAGTCGTCAAATCTTCCACCCGATCTAGCTGCTTATCTCTCTGCGTCCGTGCGTCTTCAAGCTGGTCGCGCAGATCATCAATTTGTTCTTGGCGAAGTTTTAGGGTGTTGTTGGTGTTATCCAATTCACTTTTTATTCGGCTACGATCTCGATTACAGGCTGCCAGCCGCTCGATGTATTCGTTGAGGCTTTCTCCGCATTTTCCTAAATCTTTATTTGCGTTGGCTAATTCTTCCTGAAGCGAGACAAATTGCTTCTTACTGACACAAGAGGTCAGCCCTACCAACAGGCAAAGGGTAAGCGTAAATAAGGTTGTCAATTTCATAGGTCGATTCTTAATTTTTGTAGTAAACGGTTTTGTCCTCCCGATACTTTTATGTAATGTAATTTGTTTTCTTTTTCTAAACTGCTCCTAGCCCAATCGCTGTCGCATCACTTCGTACAAAATGATACCCGTGGCTACAGAAACATTGAACGAGTTGGTCTTAGTACTTTGAGGAATGATAAAATTAGCAGTAGTTTTTGCTAGTAAAGCTTTACTTACGCCTTTGTCTTCCGATCCCATAATGATGGCAGTAGGCACACGAAAATCCATATCAAAAATGACTTTTTCCGTCGATAAACTGCTCGCAAAGACTTGTATGCCAGCCAATTGTAATTGCTCAATAGCTTTGACTAAGCTGTGTGATCTGCAAATCAGCATATTTGTCAAAGCACCTGCTGAAGTTTTGATGGCTTCCGCGTTGATTTGCGCCGTCCCTTTATTTGGAATAACGATAGCGTGAACACCACCACAAACCGCAGCGCGAGCGATTGCTCCGAAATTCCGCACATCCGTCACGCCGTCTAAAATCAATAACAGAGGCGTTTCCCCTTTTTCGTATATCGTGGGTAGAACGTCTTCCAGTTTGTAGTAGTTCAGTAAAGAAAGATAAGCAATGATACCTTGGTGGTTCTTGCGAGTGAGACTATTGAGGCGTTCTTTGGGAACGACCTGAACTGGAATATTATTGGTCTTGGAAAGCTGCCGAATTTCTTTTTCAAAATCCCCTCTAGTTCCTCGTTGTAATAGAATTTTGTCCAAACTTTGCCCCGTTCGGATGGCATCTACAATGGGATGTCTCCCAAAAATCATACTCGTTTTTTGCTGCATATATTCTAGTTAGTCATGGGTTTTGAAGTAACGGAAATTGTTAGAAGCGGTGAATTTAAGTTTAGCTGTTGATTTGTTTATGTGGCTGTAAAAAGTCTCAATTTTGTTAACATTTTACTTGGAAATACCTTGAGACAAAGTAAGACTTTACGCAATCCTGATTCACCTAGCAATGTATCAATCAACGCATCAACACTCCTACTTACTGCCCACTATTATCTACCTGCACTTGATCAAAAATTTGTTTGTAATAGTCGTAAGCTTCTTGCGTAAAGCGATTGGCATATTTGGGTTTGCCGTCTTCGTAAAAAACAAAGAAGTTGCAGCGATCATCGCTTTGTGAAAAATACAAATCTGCCTCTGCCAAAATACCGCGATCACCAACGTAGCTAATCGTAGCGGTCTTGCTACAATCCGCATAAAAAGCCGAAGCTTCCGTGCCAACGTGCCGCAGTAGGGCGCGCGATTGTTGTTGGTCGCTCGTGCTGATGCTAAACGGCAAATTCATCATAATGTAATCAATGCTTTTACATTCCTGCCAGAGCATATTCATTGTTTCTTGCGAGATACTCGGCAGCGTCTCTAATGTTTGCACAGCAGAAGGTGTAGCTTCCTCAACCTTGCCCGTATTTTCCGATTGTCCTCCATTACATTGAGCAAAAAAGCACAAAATGCTTAATAAAAAGATGTAGCGCATACTATATATTATTTGCGTCTTGAGTTTGATCTATGTTCTCGATTTACAGTCTATTACTAATTAGGGGTATATGAAGTCTTTGGTGTCGCCTGAGAAAAATTTCAGTAAAGCTCTTCAGATCGCGCAACAAGTATGCTCAAAGGGTTTTTATGGACGGAAACACAAATTTCAACTTATTTTTTGGAGAAAATAAGTTGAAATTTGTGTTTACGTCCGAGGAGACTTAGAGCTTGTTTGGAGCAGGATTGAGCTGTAAATCAGTAGCTTATGGTTTTGGGGAAGAAAA
>JBCDKV010000701.1:0-3037 GCA_038746215.1 Bacteroidota bacterium
AAGCTCCTGAGATTGAGCAACAAGTATGCCCCGCAGGTTTTTATGGACGGAAACACAAATTTCCACTGATTTTTCTCCAAAAAATCAGTGGAAATTTGTGTTTCCGTCCATAAAAACCTGCGGGGCATACTTGTTGCTCAATCTCAGGAGCTTTCTCAGATTTATTTCAATTATTGCTTGAAACTTCTTGTACGCCTACATCCAAATAAACGCTAAGTTAGAAATCAAGCATCAAATAATCCATTCACTGCCCTCGAATAATATCAACAGGGTCAATGCGCTGTGCTTTTTTAGCAGGAAGATAGCCCGCAAAAAAAGTGGAAATTAGGGCAAAGGTAATGCCAATGATGTAGAACAGTGGATTGAAATTGACGGGAAAAGTTTTGATCGTAGGCAGTGCTTCGGTCTCAAAAGGTAGTTGGCTGATGACGATGGATAAACCAAAACCAATGAGCAGACCAATTGTACCTCCAATTAGTCCGATGAGCATGGCTTGGCTCACAAATATCCAGCGTACATCTTTACCCGTGAAACCCGTCGCTTTCAGGATTGCTATATCGTTCATTTTTTCGTAGATCAGCATATTGAGGATGTTGTAAATCCCAAAGCCCGCAACGATGAGCAAAGTGATGGAAACGGCGTAGGTAATCATGTTCCGAATGGTCGTTCCTACTTCAAATTGCGCATTGGCGGTATTGATGTCGATGGCAGAAACCTTATATTGTTTGGCGAAGGTTGCAGTAAGTTCGGGCGCACGTTGGAGATCGTGTAATTTGATATTGATGTCGGTGATAAAGTTATTGCTTTTAGCGAGTAGTTGCTGCGCTGTTTTGAGATTGGCATAGCTTTGCACGTTATCTATTTCTGCCAGTCCGCTTTGGTACAAACCCACAATTTTTAGGGAAAAAATATCACCCGCCGCAGTTGCCAACTGAAGCCGATCACCCACTTGAAGGGACATCTTTTTAGCTGCTCCTGCGCCCAGTATGATGCCGCTCGAATTATTGGCGAGATCGCGCAAAGTGCCTGCCGTGATGTAGTTACTCAGATTGAATAGGCGATCTTCTGCCAACGGATCAATCCCATTGATAATGCCATTCAGTTCTATCGTGCCAGAGACGTAGAAGGCTTGTGCTTTCACCTGTGGTGTCACGCCCAAAACGGCTGGATGTTCGCGCAGATTGTTAAGAATAGGTAGGGCATTTCTAATTTCTGCCTTGCTTTGTTTGGGTTTCACCGAATGCACAATGTTCAGCACATTGTCGGCTGCTGCATACAAATCGACGGGCTGCTGTTCGGAGGCTTTAATTTCGTTATAAAGATGAATATGCGGCGTACGATCTAAGATTAAGTTGTCCAGCATTTTATTGAGTCCCGTCATAAAACTCATCATCGTAACGAAAGTCCCGATGCCAAAGGTCACACCCAAAGCAGCAATGGAGGATTGTTTGATGCGCGACAACAAATGGGTTTTGGATATGCTCAGTAAAAGACGTGTTTGCATAGGCTAAAGGTTTTTTATTCTGGCTGCAAAATAACGGTACTCGTATCAATCGGCGACAAGATTTCCACTTGATCCAGGCTTTGTAGTCCAATACTTACGACTACTTCTCCGTCTTCAGTCAGTACTTTATTGCCGTCTATTAAATAAGCTTTAGAGAGCAATAACGCATTTTTTTTCTCCGCAATGATGATATTGGCTTCGCCCGAAAGCCCCATGTACAATCGTTTAGGAAGATCGACAAAGGTACTCTCTACTAAGAAAGTCTGCGTTCTGCTGTCCATTTTCGGCGAAATCTTACTCACCCTTGCCTCGAAGGTCTGACCTTGGTAGGCTTCCAAACGAATCAGCACCTTCTGCCCTAAGCTAATCTTAGCGATGTCCTCCTCGTCCACCGATAATTCGATAATGAAATCGTTTTGACTTCCGATGAGGGCTAGTGCTTGTTGTGGCGTAACGGTTTCACCAACTTCCTTATAAACTTCAAAAGCCGTGCCGTCCATTTGACTGTTGATGTAGAAATCGCCTTTGTTGCTGCTGGCTTGTTGAATTTGATTCCTCGAAATTTTGAGTTGATTCCCTAATTCTGTCTTGGTGCGTTGGTATTGGTTTTGTAGGGACTTAATTTCTCTTTGCGCGACCTCATAAGCTAGCTTTCGATTTTGGACTTCATTCTCCGCGCCAATTCCTTGTTCCCACAATCTTTTTTGTTTGGCGTAAAGTGAGGAATCATTAGCAAGTTTGAGGTACGCAATTTCTAGCTGTTTTTCTAGTTCTCGCAGCACATTCGATTGTCCCTGATAATTGGCATCGAGTAGCTCGTAGTTCAGTTTCGCATTTTGTACATTTAGCTCACTCGCTGTACTCTTTATACTGAACAGCAGTGCTCCTGCCTCCACGCTGTCGCCTTGCGCTACGTATTTGGCTTCGATGACACCCGCCGTAGCTGGAAATACGGTGTACATTTCATCGGGCTGCACACTGGCGGCGGCATAGACGGCTTCGGTAACACTTCCTAAGCTGGGTTTCACGGAAGCAACTTCTTCTTTGCAGTTCCAAAGGAGGAGCAGTAATGGCAGCAGGGAAAGATGTGTTTTGCTCATTATAGTAAATGCTATCTTGAAAAAGGTGAAAAGTGACGAACAGAGATTATACTCCATTTTGTGGCAGTAACAGCCTTACTAAACTTTTGAAACTTAGAGTATGTTTGAGATCGCGCAACAAGTATGCCTAAGAGCTTGTTTGGAGTACTATCTTCCTGTAAACCAATATTTTCCGAACCTGACTTCGAAAATAATTGCTGCTAACCCATCCGCGAAGCGGTTCTCTCGCTTAAATATTCACTGAATATTTACCTAAAGGATCGCTCGTTCATCTCGATAGAGTCGCAATTATTTTCTTTGCCAGAACCGTAAACTATTGATTTACAGTTCAATCCTACTCCAAACAAGCTCTAAAGATTTTTTATGGACGGAAACACCAATTATCAGGGGTGCATCTCAAAATGTCGTTTTGTTGATTAAAGGGCGAATTTTC
>JBCDKV010000702.1:0-3031 GCA_038746215.1 Bacteroidota bacterium
AAAACCTCAAACGATTGTAAAATATAGTGTTGATTGAAATGCTTTAGTGCAAAACATTTAGTTGTCAGACAGTACCACTGAAAAATAGCCAGCAACTAAATATACTAGACAATCTATTTCAATCAGAACAACACACAAAAGCGGTGGCTATTGCGAGGGGGATCACCTCTTTCCATTCCGAACAGAGAAGTTAAGCCCTTCTGCGCTGATGGTACTGCACTTGCGGGAGAGTAGGTCGCTGCCGATCTTTTTTCCATCAAACTAAAAGCTCACTTGTCTTTGCAAGTGGGCTTTTTTTCGTTGTACCCCTACCCTATCCGAGCAGAATACTTCATAAACAAATCCTGCTTCTTCTGGAAAGAAAGGCAATGTGCACTAATCGTACATTGCTTGCACATCGGCTGCCTCCAAGTACAGATACGCCTACCATGTTTGAACAGTAAGACGTGATAATTTAAAAGTTCATCTGCTGCTCTGGGCAGTAATTGCAACAATATCTGATGTGCTTTCCCTTCGGTTACTTTTGTACTTATAATTCCTGTCCGCTGAGACACTCTATGCACATGGGTGTCTACTGGAAGCACGGGCATCCGAAAAACAAAAAGTAATAAAAAAGTAGTGGTCTTATGTCCTACTCCAGGTAATTGCATCAGCCACTGACTAGCCTCCAATATGACCATTTTCTGCAAAAATGAAAGATCAAAATTACCACGCTCCTCGTAAATTTGTTTTAAGATGAGCTTGATCCTAGGAGCTTTCACTTCAGGATAATTACTAGCGGCAATTGCTTTAGTCAACTCGTCTACGGGTGCACACATGATATTTTCCCAGCTCCCGAAGTGTTCCCACATAGATACGAAAGCGGCTTTATTGTCTGCGGCATTTGTGCGCTGTGAAAGTACCGTATAAATGAGTTGTTGGATAGGCGTTTTGGTAGAGTACCGAAGCGTTCTTCCGTATTCTCGTTCCAACTCTTGAATGATTTGAGTAATTCTTTCTGTCATATGGACAGAACCATAGAAATTCAGTCCTGTTCTCCAAAAAGGATTACAATATCTGGTAGAATTAAAATTAGGCACGTACGAAGTCCTGTTGCTTTTCTTAACATTTCACTTGGAATAAATCCGAGCAAGCTTTTGAGATCGTGCAACAAGTATTGCTCAAAACTTCGTGCAACCCTAGATTAAAATAAATGATATGGGTCAACTCACTGTTATTCGACACGCGCAGGCTTCTTTGATGAAAGCCGATTACGACCAACTCTCTGATTTGGGGCATTTGCAAGCCCAGAAACTAGCCCAGCACTTAGTAGATCGAAATATACGATTTGATAAGATTTACTTAGGTCAACTCAAACGTCATCGACAGACCGCTGACCACATTCGAGCAGCTTACCAGCACCAAAACTGGGATTGTGAGTATATCGCTTTGTCTGAATTCAACGAACACCAGAGTCCAAAAGTGGCACGATGGATGTTGGAGCGGGTGCTGTCCGATGAGCAATCAGAAGAACTGAATTACTACCGTGCTATACTCCCAAAAGCAGATGCTGATTACCCCAAGAAGCAGTACCTCGCACTATTTGACTTAGTGTCAATTGCTTGGGCGAAAGGCGAGATAGATGCAAGACGCATAGATGTTGAACCTTTTGCAACTTTCAGAAAACGGGTGGAGCAAGGACTCCAGAGGGTAATCAATGATAGTCAGCGAAAGGCGAACATTGCTATCGTGACGTCTGGCGGCCCTACGGCAGTCAGTGTTGGCAAAGCCTTGAATTTACCAGATGGAAAAGCGATGGAACTGAATGGCATCGTTCGCAACAGTGCCATGACTCGTTTTCTTTTTGATGAACAGCGATTTTCTTTGCATGCTTTTAATACGACACCGCATTTGGATGAAGCACGTTTTTTGACTTATGTGTAGTAGTGTACTCATAATAACAAGGACATACAAAATTGGACAGAAATAGGTATTGAGATGTGTTATACTTCATTAGGTTGAGAAGTATAATAAAACAGGACACAAATTTAAGATAGTTTTGTGTCCTGCTTTATTAACACATCTCAGACGATTTCAATTAACAGGTGTAGTCGATACCCTGAAAAAGGCAAGCCGATAAATAGACGGATCATTATCTACAATGGACACAATATCAACCACTTCATTTCTCGCTGTACTAACATTGGCTTCAAGATTCCTTTGTACATTGGCTGCTTGAGCAACAGCAATACCTTCTAGTATCCCTGCGACAATTGCCGCAAGCACAATACCTGCCGGACCTGCGATAAAGGTAGCAGTAGAGATGCCTGTTACATAAACAATTCCCCCAGAAGCGATCACAGCAGGAACAAAGAAAAATTGAAAACTTAATGCTGTTCCAACAATTCCATTAGCAATAGCTATTGCGCCTATGATATTGATAGCATTAGCTACACTTTCGTTTGCCCCATTTTGAGAAATGATCTGTAAAGGAGGTCTGGCAGCAGAAAGTAATGCGCCAGGTCCTACGGGGCAAATCGCTCCTGGATAAGTACAAGGGCTTCTCTTCCATTTTGAATACTCTAGTAAGGTGTTTTCGGCAATAGCAACATTTTGCTCTTTATAAATTTTAGCAGACCAGTTTCTAATGGCAACTGTACCTGTGCTTTGGTCTGATGTATCTAGGATTGCTTCTGATACCAATAAGTATAAGAGTGCATTTACAGCTGCTTTTACACCATCATCAACTCTGATGCGTTCTCTTACATTGTTTACATTTATAGCAGCAGCAGAGGTGTCAGGAAGATTAGTTTTATAAGTCTCTAAATTTGTAGTAAAGTTAAGAAGTGCGGTATCTGCTAAAGCTCCCATAGCTTGTGTTAGTGGCCAAGGTCCAGTGATACCATCTTCGTTAATGGTATAATCATAAAACCCTAAGTCATCTAATAGAAAAGGCGGGGATTGATCTGGGAAAACATTTAATAGACTACCGATCTGAATTGGTGGAGGACCTACAAATACGGGACTTGGAAGAGTACCTTCGATAATGATA
>JBCDKV010000703.1:0-3022 GCA_038746215.1 Bacteroidota bacterium
GAATTTGCCCCTCATCATTGGGAATTTGCACGCCAACTTTCCGCAAAAAATCGAAATTTGGACGATAGCCTGTCATGGCTAGCACGAAATCATTTTTGATGGTTTTTGCTCCATTGGGGGTATTCAACACGACTCGATCTGGAAGGATTTCTTGTACCGTGGTGTTGAAATAGGCTGGAATAGCACCTTCTTTGATGCGGTTTTCTAGATTTGGTTTAATCCAGTACTTCACCTTCGGACTAATGGCATCACCACGCACTGCCATTGTCACTTTTGCCCCTTTTTGCCAAAGTTCTAGTGCCACCTGTGCCGCAGAGTTTTTTGCACCAATCACCAGTACTTCCTGTCCAATGTAAGGGTGCACATTATGGTAGTAATGTCGCACTTTTGGTAAATCTTCTCCTGGCACATTCAGGAAATTAGGCGTATCATAGTAGCCCGTAGCTAGTGCAACGGCAGTGGTTTTATAGTTCGCTTTGTTGGTCACTATGTTATAATAATCGGCTTCGCTCTGCTCCATTTGCAGTACCTCTTCGTAAAAATGTACCTTCAAATCCCAATGCTGATGCAAACGGCGGTAGTATTCTAAAGCTTCTCGTCGAGTGGGTTTTTCGGTATGCGACACAAAGGGCGTTTCCCCGATTTCTAGGCGTTTGGAAGTAGAAAAGAAGGTCATATTCGTCGGAAAATTATAGATAGAGTTGACCAACATCCCTTTTTCTAGGATTAAGTATTTGAGTCCAGCTTTGGCGGCTTCTATACCGATATTGATGCCCGTTGGACCGCCGCCTATGATGATTAAATCGTACATGTTGCTTAAATATTTCTTGATTCTATGATACACTACTAGTCAAAGCACAAATTGAAATACTAAGAAAAGCAGTCGGTGTGTTTAGCAATGAGGCGTATCTCAAAATGTCGTTTTGGTGATTAAAAGATAGAATTATCGTTCCTATTTCATGTAGTCGCATCCGAAAATCTATAAAGGAGGATTTTCGGATGCTCAAAGGGGGTCTTAAGGGCAAGAAGCGTTAAAAAATTAACGCTTCTTGCCCTTAAAATCCTTCTAGCAGAAAGTTTTTCACCTTTGAAAAAAAACTTTCTGCGGCATTTTGAGATGCACCCTTAGCAATGTAATCCGCTTTTCTTCTGTAATCTAAAATGCCCATAGCCTAGTTTTACAATAAGCAGCTTTGTTCACCACTTTCATAACAGCTTTCCCTAGCTCCTAGTTTTGTTTGCACGCCATACGCTGGTAGCAACGAGTAAATACTGCTCTCCTTCAAGTAATGCGAATAACGGGTTAAAACACTCTATCTTGTAGCAGTAACAGCTTTACTAAACTTTTGAAACTTAGTGAAGTACTTAAGATCACGCAACAAGTATGCTCAATTTGCGGATATTGACCTGAACTATATCCGAGTCAAATGTCAAGTAAAATGAGATTTATACAGTCGTTATTCGCATAAGTAACTGTTCATTCGTCTTAATACCAGTAAGATCAACGCATTTCGGTTAGTCAAATCAATCACTTAAATAGAGCAACGGGTACATTCTTGTTTGCAGTATACTTACCATTTCAAGGACTCTTCAATTCCTTCCCGCTCCTGACGATAGTGTAATTTTGTAAAAATGCGCTGTTTTTGGCGTTCCAAAATGAGTTGGGCAAGGCTAAGGTTGGTAGGTGCTAAATTGAGCGGAGAAAGTGCGTGGCTCACCAAATCTTCTGAGATATCCATTTGGTAGAGGACACTCATCAGGTACTCTTTCCGATGTTCCAGCAGATGCGCCACGTAGTCCGATAGCCACCGTAAGAGTGCTGTTTCTTGATCGGGTACTTGGCTATTTTCAAGCTCAAAGGCTTGTGTGACTAAGGTCTTGATTTCGCTCATTAAAGCTGTTGTAATGCTGCTTTTACCGCTTTCAAATTGGTGTAGATTTGGTATAGCTGTTCGGGTACTAAAGCTGCCAAAACAGGAGAACCATAATACTGATAAGTATGATGTGCCTTTTTTTCCAAAATAGCAACCCGCCACTGCTGTTCTGTGATAAAACCTCCTTTGATACGATCTTGCTCATTCTCCGCAAGGGCAGTGATCATCTGTGCAATTAATTGAACTTCGGGATCACGGTCAGGATTATCTGGCTTAAATTCTTGTAAGAAAAAATATGGCTTTTTGGGCGTTCTAGTGCCTTCTGCAATGACATAATCTGCTTTGCCGTTTAGTATCACATGCTCGAATTCATGTTCTATATTTACCTCATACCAATCGTCGATTGCACCAAAAAAGAAGTCTACTTTATTCAGGATAGGAATGATGAATTTGGCTTTTAGTTTTTTCCGTCCGTAGGTTGGCAATTTCAAACGGTGCTTTTGAATGAGATCGTTTAAGAAGTTTTTTTCTTCTTCAGCCACTGTATTTTCAAAGCCAAACCATTCTTCAAAAGCTTTTTCGCTATACTGAATATCAATCTGAAAATAACGTTCCAGTTCTTTTAGCTTGATAGTAGAAAAGGAAAAGCTATTTTTCATATGCTGCATGATTTTCTTCCAAAACGCCTTAGAGCATGTTTGGAGCATTATCTTCCTGTAAACCAATATTTTCCGAACCTGACTTTGAAAATAATCGCTGCTAACCCATCCGCGAAGCGGTTCTCTTGCTTAAATATTCACTGAATATTTACCTAAAGGATCGCTCGTTCATCTCGATAAAGTCACTATTATTTTCTTCGCCAGAACCGTAAACTACTGATTTACACTTCAATCCTGCTCCAAACATGCTCTTAAGCTAACTGCCAAAAGCTAATCGCCAAAAGCTCCTAGACCTCCACCACCTCCTCTCGAATCTGCTTCTGATACAACTCATTGTAGTAGCCTTCTTTTGCCAACAGGGTTTCGTGTGTACCTTCTTCCGCAATCTGTCCGTCTTCCAAAACGATGATTTTATCAAATTCCAGCAGGGAGTAGATTCTGTGCGTAATGATGATAACCGTTTTATCTGCCAAAGCTTCTTCAAAATAA
>JBCDKV010000704.1:0-3018 GCA_038746215.1 Bacteroidota bacterium
CGCGCAACAAGTATGCCCAAAGGTTTTTTATGGACGGAAACACAAATTTCAACTTATTTTTTAGAAAAAAATAAGTTGAAATTTGTGTTTCCGTCCGAAGAGAATTTACTGAGCATACTTGTTGCTCAATTTTCGGATATTGACCTGAACTATATCTGAGTCAAATGTCGAGAAAAATGAAATTTACACAGTCGTTATTAGCATAAATAACTCATCACTAATCTAATTTCAATGAAGTCTTATATCTCTATTTTTTCATTCATTTTGTGTCTCCTAAGCACCAATTTCTTATCCGCACAAGGCACAATTAGAGGAAATATTAAAGATGCTGCCACGGGTGAAAGCTTACTTTTTGCCAATATTGTGGTAGATAATAGCGATCCACTCATTGGTACACAATCCGATTTGGATGGGAACTTTGAGCTTACATTAGCGGCAGGAACCTATGCCGTCACCGCTTCCTACACGGGCTATCCAGACAAAACGATACAGGAGATTGTTGTTTCGGAGGGTGAAATTATGCTCTTAGACTTCTTGATGGAAGAAGCTGCCATACAGGCCACCGAGGAAGCCATTGTCATCACCGCTACCACGATTGATCGCACCGAGAATGCACTACTGAGTTTGCAACGAAAAGCACTGACGATACAAGATGGGATTTCGGCGCAAGAAATTAGCCGTTTTGGAAGTAGCAATGCTGCTGAATCTATGAAGCGAGTAACGGGTGCATCCGTCGTTGGTGGAAAATATATTTATGTACGTGGTTTGGGAGATCGCTATTCTGCTGCGCAATTGAACGGGATTCCCTTACCCAGTACCGATCCTTATCGAAACAGTACGCAATTGGATTTGATTCCAAGTAATTTGCTAGACAATATTGTAGCGTCCAAAACCTTTTCCCCCGATCAGCCAGGTAATTTCACAGGTGGAAATGTAAATATCAAGACCAAAAGCTTTCCAGAACGATTCACGCTCTCTGCTTCCGTTGGTGTCACTTACAACACCGTTTCCTCCTTCAATGACAATTTTCTTTCTTACGAAGGTGGCTCGACAGATTGGCTAGGCTATGATGATGGTACAAGAGAAATACCAGCCATTTTGACAGATGAAAAAACAACAGAAGCGCTCACGACAAGTTCCTATATCACCGCAAGACGAGACGATGCTTTAGCAGCGACCATAGATGAAACTTCTAAGTCTTTGAGTCCACAAAAAGAGCCTGATACGATTAGAAGTGGTTTGAATCAGAATTTAGCGATTTCTATCGGAAATCAATTTTCCTTAAAAGGCGATTCCAAGCTGGGCGTATTAGCAGGTTTTAACTACCGCAGAGAATTTAATGCTTACAACAATGGACGATTCAGCAATTGGGAACGTCCAGGCGTAGATGCCCCCGAATTGAACACCAATTTTGATTTGGATGCAACGAGCGGAACAGAAACTCCAACGGTCGGAGGACTTTTCAACTTATCTTACAAATTTGCAGGTTCTCAAAAAATCTCCTTCAACGCGCTTTACAACCATACCGCAGACAAAACGGCTACTTTCCGACAAGGACAAAACTTAGGCATTATCGCAGCGAGTGGCTTAGAATTTCAGACACGCGCTTTGCTCTTTACCGAGCGCGGACTAGAAAGTTATCAATTACTAGGCGAACACGTCATTCCTGCGTTGAAGAACACAAAAATCGAATGGGGCGTCAGTCAGGTCAGCCTGTTCCAAAGAGAACCAGATTTGCGCTTCTTCGCAAATACCTTCAACCCAACAAATGATGATGAAGATTTGCCCACTTACTTCATTTCGCCATCTGAATACGATTTGCCTTTCCACTATTGGCGGGATTTGCAAGACGAACAACAATTAGCAAAAGTAGATATTACGATTCCTTTTGCACAAGGAAAAAGCACTGCCAACAAATTCAAAGTAGGCTTCATGTACGCTGGCAAAACCAGAGATTTCGTTGAAGAACGCTTCCAGATACAAACTAAATCCAATCGTTTTGAGCGATATACAGGAGATGCGGATGCTTTCTTTGCGCCTTCCAATACGGGCTTAATTGGACAGACGAGCAACGGACAAAATACCATTGGACTTTACGTGACGGATGAAAAAGTGGTAGCGAACGACTACATGGGAGAAGAAATCGTGACGGCTGCTTACGGCATGTTCACTTACGATTTGAATCAACTTAGAATCACCGCAGGAGCAAGGGTGGAAACCACCGATTTCACGGTAGAAAGTGCAGACGAAAACAAGGCAATTGGACGTATTGATGAGGTGGACTTATTACCTTCCTTAAACTTAGTTTATCGCTTTAGTGACAAAACCAATTTGAGAGCTTCTTTCACACAAACTTTGGCACGCCCAAACATGCGAGAAGTAGCACCCTTCTCCTTATTTGATTTCATCGGTGCGCCTTTATTTACGGGTAATCCAGAACTAGAGCGTACACTCGCAACCAATTTAGATTTGCGTTGGGAACTCTATCCAAGTCCAGGCGAGATGGTCGCAATCAGTACTTACTATAAAGACTTCACCGATCCGATTGTATTCAGTTTCATTCCTGAATCACAAAACCCAGAGATCAAACCCGTGAATGTACCAGAAGCGATCGTATATGGCGTAGAAGTAGAATTTAGAAAGAACCTAGACTTCATTTCAGAGAAACTATCCAATTTCAAAGTCTTCTCGAATGTGTCTTTCATCCAGTCCAGTGTGGATATTGTGGAAGATGAATTAGCAGCCATCCGAACCACCGAACCTGATTTCCCAGAAACGCGACCCTTTCAAGGACAATCACCTTTCTTAGTCAATGCAGGTCTAAATTTCTATGATTACGAGCGTGGTATCGACGCCCTACTTTCTTTCAATGTATTCGGCGAACGTCTAGCCATTTTGGGTAATTTCCAAACGCCAGATGTCTACGAGCAACCCATCCCGCAGCTCGATTTTTCCTTCAAAAAGACCTTCGCAGAACGCTACACGATTCGTTTTTCTGCACAAAACCTCCTAAACAGC
>JBCDKV010000705.1:0-3017 GCA_038746215.1 Bacteroidota bacterium
CTACAACTTTTACTTTAAGCGTTTTGCGTTTGAGAAGCGTTTTGTGTGAGTACTTTCAAAGGCAGAAAAACGCGATCCAGTTGCTTTTCTAAAGCGTGAGCTGCGTCTTCTTCTTCTCCAATCAAGTCTTGTAGCATAATGTTTTCAAACAAGCGATCTACGGCATATTGCAATACTTTCCAGAGCGAGCGCACTGAACAATCTACGGAATTGGTACAAAGCTTCAGCTGTCCCGCATGACTTCCGCAGAAACCATTGTAAAAGAGCTGTCCGCCTAAGGCATCTATCGCTTCTTTGATACTGATTTTTGCAGCCGCTCTAGCCAAGATGTAACCACCTTTCTGCCCTCTGGTACTTTTGATGAGACCCGACAAGCGCAGCGCACGCGTAATCTTGCCGACATAAGGATGCGATAAGCCTTCCAGTTCACTCAATTGTGGAATGCTTAATCCTTGTTGTTCTTTCGCTCTTGCGATGCGAAGCAATACCCTCAAACCGTATTCGTCTTGTTTGCTTATTTTCATAGTTTAATTTACTTTATTTGGCTGTTGTTAGCTGTTAGCTGAAATTGGTTCACTTTTTTTGTACCAAAGATATTCTTCACATCTTAGCCAACAGCCAATTACATCATATCCAATACAAATTGTGCCTCTTCACTCATTTTACTTTTATCCCAAGGCGGATCATAGACAACCCTTAGATCAATATCATCTACACCTTCCACACTTAGTACTTTTTCTTGCACTTCCAAAGGCAAAGAATCTGCTACGGGACACATCGGCGTGGTCAAGGTCATCACTAGATCGACAAAGCCTTTTTCATTGACCTCAATATAATAGATCAAGCCCAACTCATAAATATCTACGGGGATTTCTGGATCGTAGACCGTTTTGAGCTGCTCGACGATTTTCGCTTTTACTTTTTCTTTATTCATCTGTTTCTGATCGTTTGGATTTGTAAAAATTGTAGAAATACATCACTGCTGCCAAAGTAAACAAAGCACTTGACACTACTATTAGCTTTGAAGGGCTTCCCTCCGAAAAAGTGGCTGAAAGCAAATTGATGACAGCTGTCATTAGGAATAAGATACCAACTATAAGATACTGATTTTTTTTCATTGCTTACTGTTGTGCTAGGGCCAGACCGTACAATTTCATTTGCTTCACCATACTCACTAAACCATTAGATCGGGTAGGGGAAAGGTGCTCTTTCAGTCCAATTTTATCAATAAAATACAAGTCTGCCACTGCCAACTGCTGCGCATCCTGATTGGACAATACTCTGATGAGTAACGCAATGATGCCCTTCGTGATGACCGCATCGCTATCGGCAGTGAATTGTACCTTACCTTCCGCTTCGTCGGCGTGCAACCATACCCTGCTTTGACAACCTTTGATGAGGTGATCTTCGTCTTTGTATTGTTCTTCAATCAGCGGCAATTGCTTACCCAAACTGATGATGTATTCGTATCTGTCCATCCAATCATCAAAAAAGTCAAACTCTTCGATGATTTCGTTTTGTATTTCGTTGATTGTCATTCTCTTACAACTTTATATGTCCGCATGTGGTTTAGATAATCATAGATTTTCAAGAAATAAACTCCTTTAGACCAGTGATTTATATCTAGCGTATTTAGTCCTGCATTCAATTTTGTATTCCCCATGCTGCGACCGTGAATATCAAAATAAGACACCGCTAAATTTCTATCTGCCCGAATATGTAACTTATCAGCAACTGGATTGGGAAATACTTCAATTTCAGCTTTTAGTACTAGTTCTGTTTTTGTGCTCGTCAAGATTTCTTCACATCCCCAGCCAGTAGGACTAGGACTTTCAAATAAAATGTTTTGTTCTTGTTTAATACAGCCTGTATGCGAGCCGAATGCTCTTGGTCTAGAGAAATTAAAAGGCAGCAGGAGTGAAGCATTACCACCAATCCCCTCAATATAAAAATCACTGAGAAAACCTTCGGATTTAATAGTAGAAATTGACTTGAATACGAATTTCCTTCTCACTGCTTCATCGTTCAGTGTGACCAGTAGAATAGTATCCAGTACAAAATCTTCTGCCATAAAATTTTGCTGCAAAGTTTCACCTGTCTTTAGATCAAAGTCATAGGTTAAAAATTCTGTTTCACTCCCTATAAAAAGGGAACTGAATGCACGAGTATATACCCTCTTTTCAAGCGAGTCTTCACGCATCGCGCCCACTGTTTTAGCAACATCCCAAAGACGAAATGGAGGTCTGAGTACTAAAAAATCAAGCGTATCCGCAGAAAAAATCGTTCTTCGTTTGATGAGTTTGTAAGCTTTATCTTCAATAACAGTATCCCCTTCAACAAAAAAGCGATCAGCAGTACCTGGACTTCTAAAATCGTTTCGAGTTTCCCAGTAGTAAACATCCCAAGTTCTACCCTCAACTAGCAGAGGTTGATAACCTTGCGCTGTCGATACCAGATAGAAAGCGATAGAGATCAAAAGAAACAGGTATTTTTTCATCAGAAAATAGCATGATTTGTTGTTCATTTGTTTATGAATCTCACTAGCTGTACTTATTACTACAGTACTTTCCAGTGTCCATTTTTTCTTCCTCCGACCCTTTCAATCCTCTGTGCTTCTTTTAGCTTTTGCAGACTTCTTTCTATGGTTCGCTTAGAAACATCGAGTCTTCCCGATAATTCACGAATCGTTATGTTTTCATTTGCTACGATAAGTTCTATTATCTTTTCCGACATCTTTTCCGACATCTTTTCCGACATCTTCCCCGACGCTTTCCCCGACATCATCCCCGACACTTTCCCCGACATCCTATTTGGTGCTTTTTCAAATATCACTTCAAACCCTCCAAACTCATTGGAGAAAATGGGTGTAGGAATATCGGCTGCTTTGCAGTCTGCTACTATTTTAGAATAGAAACTGCTCTTTTTACCCCTTCCACCAACTTGTCGATCTCCTCCTTTGTATTGTAAGCAGCAAAAGAAGCCCTGACTGTGCCTGGAATACCGTAGCGATCCATCAG
>JBCDKV010000706.1:0-3010 GCA_038746215.1 Bacteroidota bacterium
ATAAACCAACATTTTATGAACCTGACTGCCTGAAAAATAAACCCCGTATCCAGATATGCAGTTAATTTTTCACCTTGTCAGAACCACAAACTGCTGATTTCTAGTTCAATCCTGCTCCAAACATGCTCTAACCGACTTCTCCTCCTCCCACAAAAAATACTCTCTCTTACACTTAGCATGAATCACTTCATTTTTGCGTAGGCTTTTCAAAAGACCTGATAATATTTTAGTAAGTTGCGGTAGTTTTCACTTACGATCACGAACAAAATGATACGCACTTTATTCTTTACGATCTTATACTGCTTGATGCTCTTTCAGTTGAATACGACAGCAGCACAAGTCCAGCCCAATGTTATTTTAGTGTTGACCGACGATCAAGGCATTGGTGACTTAGGTTGTCATGGTAATCCGTGGTTGAAAACGCCGAATATAGATGCTTTTTATGAGACAGCCGTTCGCTTGAACGATTTCCACGTCAGTCCACTGTGTACGCCTACCCGCAGCGCGATTATGACGGGACGCTATCCGATCAATAATGGCACTTGGGCGACTTACAAAGGCAGGGATATGCTAGCGGAGAAGGCAGTGACGATGGCGGATGTTTTTCAGCAAAATGGCTATACTACGGCGATGTTTGGCAAATGGCATTTGGGGGATAATTATCCGACGCGCCCCACCGATTGCGGCTTTGATCTGGCCATTCATCACCTAGCGGGTGGCGTGGGTGAGTTGTCGGACTATTGGGGCAATAGCTATTTCGATGATGTTTATTACCACAACAACGAGCCAAAGCAATTTGAGGGCTACTGCACAGACGTATGGTTTGAGGAGGCAATGAAATTCATGGCGCAGCAAGCGCGAACGAAACCTTTTTTTGTGTATTTACCCACCAATGCCCCACACGATCCTTTGATTGTTGCAGAACAATACGCTGCGCCCTACCAATCGCTGGAGGGCAAAGAAATTATTAGCGCAGATTTGTACGGTATGATCGCCAATATAGACGAAAATTTCGGTAAACTCACTCGCTTTCTTGCAGATCAGGGACTCCAAGACAATACGATTCTCATTTTTATGAGCGATAATGGTACGCGTTTTGGCTATCGTCGTGATGGGACATTGGGCTACAATAAAAACTATGAAGGTATCAAAGGTGATCCCCTGGAAGGTGGACATCGCGTTCCGTTTTTCATTCAATGGATAGATGGCAAAATAAGTGGTGGAAAAGACATCAATGAGTTGAGTGCGCACGTGGATTTGCTACCTACGCTAGCGGGTCTGTGCCAACTGGAATTACCCAGCAATTTGCCTTTGGATGGCGTAGACCTTTCCCCTTTGCTGTTAGAAAAAAAACAAAAATTGGCAAAGCGAACCCTTTTTTTGCACAACCGCCAAGATTGGCGACCGCCTAAAGACATAGCTAAAACCTGCATTTTACAAGATCAATGGCGTTTGATCAATGGAAAAGCACTTTATGACATCGAAAAAGACCCCAAGCAGCAACGCGATCTAGCGCGACAGTATCCCGCTTTGGTAGATACCCTGTTGCGAGCAAACAAAGCATTTTTGGCGAAAAGTAAAACCAATGCGACCTACCGAGAACTACCCGTTCATGTTATTGGCAATGAAGCGCAAGCAAGCATTAAACTCACCATCCAGCACGCCATCGGAGATGATCGTGGCATTTGGAAATGCGAGCAAGTAGCAGCAGGCGTCAAGAATAAAAACAATACCCACGCCCTCCAAATCGAACAGGCGGGTACGTACGAAATTTCCTGCCAACGTTGGCCCAACGAATGCCTTGGTCCAGTACGAGGTGTACCCAAGCAACATCCTAAGCATCGATTTGCATACACCAGTATTCAGCCCGAAAAAGTCAGGATCAGTATTGCGAATCAGATATTGGAAAAGGAGGTGGCGGAAGGAGCTACTGCGGTGACCTTTAGGCTGCATCTGGAAGCGGGCAAAACATTGTTAGTAAATGATTTCATAGAGGGGAACACGCAATACGGTGTTTATTACACTTACATCAAACACTTGAAAGAGTAAGTGATACTACATGCTTAGTATGGTTGGAAACGCATACTTGTTGCGCAATTCAAGAACTTTCTAGGACTTATTTTGAGCACTGCTACAGACTATGCACATGTCTAATAAAAAATAATTTTGTAATTTTTTTGATTTTAAAATTGACTTGTATTCGTTTTTAATTTACATTTATATTGTTTTCAAAACATTCACAAATTGTGAAACGAGAAGTATGCAAGCTATTGATTCCATCAGCAAAACAAGTGTCCGATTACTACTCCATGAACCTTTTTATGGACATTTTATGATGGGCTTGCCGAAAGAAATTTCAACGCTCACAAATACTGCCGCAGTCGCTTTAATGCACGGGCATTCCATCAAAATGATCGTCAACGAGTCTTTTTGGAATAGTCTGAATGATGAACATCGCTACGGTTTGATTAAGCACGAAATACTGCACATTGTAATGAAGCATCTCTTCACCGCAAAGCAGTACAGCAATAAGCGGCTTTCCCTATTGCAAGATTTAGTGGGTTTTTCCAATGCTGCGCTGAAAGGTGTGATGGCAGATTCGGAGGTGGCGATGATGTTGGTAGCTAGATAATCATTTCTAAGATCGTCAGCAAAAAAAATAGCATGAACAGTATCCGTAGCTCAATAAAACCAGTAGCTTAATGAGTTCACTACGGATCATTATAGCTGCGGATTTGAAGGAGTAGATATTGATTACATCGTTTTTCTAGTACCAGCTCATTACTTGATATACTATTGCTTCCGCCCTTACAATTCAAAATATCCAGTAGTCGATGCTTAGAGTACACTACTGGACATTTTTAATTTCAACACATAGTCACCTAGAAACATATAGCTGTTTTAGAGCATGTTTGGAGCACTATTTTCCTATAAACCAACATTTTATGAACCTGACTGCATGAAAAATAAACCCCGTATCCAGATATGCAGTTAATTTTTCACCTTGTCA
>JBCDKV010000707.1:0-3006 GCA_038746215.1 Bacteroidota bacterium
GGTCAAATATTTAGGCATTCCCAAAGAACTCGATCAATCCCTCAATATCATCGCACGCGCCAATTTTGACGTTCTGCACTATTGGGAAATCGGTACGGACTATCAAAATTACTTTTTGCCCTTCTTTCGCCTCGCCAAAGTCCAATGCGCCACTTGGGGTTGGCCAACGACTTCTGGTATTCCACAAATGGACTATTTCCTCTCTTGCGAATTACTAGAAAGTGAAAATGCAGACGAACACTATTCTGAGCAACTCATCCGCTTCAAAAAACTACCGACTTACTACTATCGCCCACCCGTTCCAGAACAGCTAGAACCGATAGAAAGCTTTGGATTGCCGAGTGGTGTACCGATCTATTTGTGCGCCCAAAATCTCCGAAAAGTGCATCCCGATTTCGATCAATTGTTGAAAGCCATTTTGGAAAAAGATGAAAAAGGACACATTGTTTTCATACAAGATAGCCATTCTAATATTACACATTTGCTCCAAGAACGCCTCCAACGCAATTTGGTAAATCTCCAAGACTCCAATTTGTCAAATTTTCAAAATTTGACAAATCTGTACAGTCGCATCCACTTTTTAGAAAGACTACCCGCCGAACGCTACCTTAATCTAGTCACCAAAGTCGACGTCATCCTAGATACGCTCTACTACACGGGCGGCGCAAATACCGCTTATGATGCCATTGCCGCAGGTACGCCTTATGTAACTTTACCCAAAACACTGCATCGAAGCCGTTTTGGCGCAGCCGCTTATCAGCAAATCGGTGTGACGGACGCAATTGCTGAAAATGAAATAGATTATGTGGAAAAAGCAGTTAGAATTGCGAACGATAAGGCTTACCGAGCAGCATTGAGCCAGCGAATTTTGGATCATGCGCATCAGGTGTTTGAAGATATGGAAGCGGTACGAGAGTTGGAGACATTTTTTGCAAGGATTTGTCAAATTTCATAGAGTAGATTTAGGCGTGTATGAAGTCCTGTTTTCCTAACGTTTCACTCAAAAATAGCCTTTGAGCATACCTGTTGCGCGATCTCAAATGCTTTACTAAGTCTCAAAAGTTTGGTAAAACTGTTACTGCCAAAAAGTGGGGTAATTTACCCGTTATTCGCATTGATTATTAAGTGCCATAGCTGAAAGTGCTTGGTGCTGGTAAATAGCAGTATAAAAGGTAAATTTAATAAATTGCGACTATCAATAAACACGACCAATATCTCTAGAAATCTCTTGTAAATTTCTCGCTCTTTTGTAGAGGTCAGCTAGTTTGATGGTACATCCAATAGAATGCAAAAAAATGGATTGATCTAAACCTTCTGCATTGCCTAAACGCCAGAGTTCTTCGCTCTCTTTATACCAAGTTTGTACCTTTGGAATGGTCTGATAGATAATCATGTATTCTTGAAAAGATGGAATGCTTCTGTACAATTCAAATTTCCCACCTCTATCATAGTCTTTAGTTGATTTGGAAAGCACTTCAATCAACAAAATCGGATTGGATAAGACCGTTTCGCTTTCATTGTAATATTCAATGTCTCCACAAACGACAGAAAGATCAGGATATACTGCTTTATTGTATTTTTCAATACGGACTTTCAAATCAGCATTGAATACGGTACAATCTTTTTCTGCTTCATCAATTGCATTGTTAAGAGCAGTAGCCATTCTATTCGCAATGATGCTGTGATTGCCCGTACCTCCAGCCATTGCTACGATTTCTCCATTATGGTATTCATGTTTATCCATGGATGCCTCCTCGAAGGCGAGGTATTCCTCAAAAGAATAGCATTTTTCTTTTAGTAGTAGGCTCATTTGAACTATCATTTTAATGACATAAAATCAACAGTTATACCCTTGGTTTGGTTTGAAGCGAATCGAATAGCTTCGAGCTTATACTACTCTACTCAAACGACACGCCAATCTATTACTTTTTGATTTACCTTAGAGCTTGTTTGGAGCAGGAAGATAGTGCTCCAAACTTGCTCTTAGTAGTTGTTACAGTCTTTTATTAGATCATTACTAGTGCGAAAGTTGTTCCGATATGATAGTATTCTTACCTACTTTTGGCTAATACCGTACATACAACAAGTCGTCGTGGGAATTGCTGGTTGGCGAGTCCGACTGCGTGCTTTTAACTTCTGATCTCTAGCCCCGTTTTGAACCGACCCACCAAACGATAAAAATGACTACAACGACCAATATAGCCATGAAAATATACCAAGGATTCACAGTGGTTGCTGCTTCTTCAATGATGAGCAAAGTATTCACATCAGGGGAAAGAACAACTTGTTGCTTCCCACCAACCCAAGTCACGATGACAGAATCTACTGCACTCACCGCACCCAATCCAAAATGTGCTATCGTTGTATTTTGAGATAAATGGCTACTGCCTCCACCATCTATTTCTCTAATCATTTGCAGGCTGTCTGCTACCACTTTGATGCGTGCCCCTAAACCGTGCGTCGTAGACGTCTTACCTTCCAATTTTACCTTTAAATAATGACCGCCTCCATCTGATAGATCATTTCGATATAGGATGGTTTTGGAAGCAACGGGATACTCCATGACGGCTTGCTGATTGACGACTAATAAATCCATATCTCCATCGTTCTCTATATCGAAAATTACGGAACCTCTGCCGATGCCATAATCTTTCAAGCCTACTTCGTGCGCTATCTCCGTGAAGCGATAGTTCTCGTTCTTAAAATAAAAATTATTGAAGGGCGTACAATTGGGGTTCAAATCACCGTTGGCTACAAATAAATCTAAATCTCCATCCTGATCGAAGTCTGCGAAATTAGCGCCCCAACCAATCTTGAACAGCTTCGTACCAAGGGCTTCGGCTTCATTCGTGAAGGCTTTTCCTACTCCGTGATTGACCATGAAGTAGTTGAACCGAATATTGGTGACGAAGTAATCCAGCCAGCCATCATTATCGTAATCCCCAACGGCAGAAGCCATCGCATTGATGCGCAAATCCATGTCTAGCTCCTTCCCGACATACTTGA
>JBCDKV010000708.1:0-3004 GCA_038746215.1 Bacteroidota bacterium
AAAATATTGTCCGTATACGAAAGCTTGTTGTAGGTCGGTCATAGCAGGTTGGACTTTGGGCAGGATTTTCCACTTGGTATCTATGATGTAACGTTTTTTGCTGATTTGGAGCAAAATATCAGGTCGAATATACTGTCGATTCCAGAAGGCTTTGCGGGCTTGTCGACTGATCCTCAAATCCTGAGTTCTGAGCAGGCAGAGTTGACGAAAAATGTATTCTTCAAAGAGCAAATTCATATCGAACATCAACGCCAACAAGCGATTCTCTCCTACCCTTATCGCAGGACGGTTTTGTAGTAATAATAGCTGTGCAATCTGAATAGCATTGCGATAGTGTTGGTTCTGGCGATTGAATGTAAGTGACTCAAAATCTGCGGTACTAAAGCTTTTTTTGGGCAGAAAGGGAAATTGTGCCTTTACTTGATTGAGCTTTAAGCGCAGTGGAGCAGATAGCTGGAGTTGATCGAGTAGTTGTAAAGTTGCACTGATGATTTGGTTGTAAAGATTTGCGGTATCGTACGTATCGTGCTTGGTAAAGAAACGTTCTTTGTGCAACCAATTGTGACGCAAATGCGCTGCAAATTGCAGGCTGCCTTTCCAACTTTTTTGATTGGACATGATGCTTCGGTAGTTCAAAAATAGTCCTTTACTCAGAATGCGTTCTACTTCTGCTAGAAAAATCTCGTAGTACAAATCCAAAATGGAATGATGCTTTAAGGCGAGCTGTGCCGTTCCGACTGGCTCTATTTTTAGCAACCGACAATAGCGCAACATATCCAATAGCACATCTCGCCACAATTTCGTATTGCCCTCTTGCTGATCTATTTTCGGTAGTATTTCGATGGTCAAATCTCCTACTTGTAGCGCACCTACATAATTTTTGAAGCGAATGGCTCGGTGCTGCACCTGAAAATATTTGCTGGGGGCATGACGAGCGAGGTAATCAAAATGCCTTTGTTGAAAACCATTTTGTCCGATGGTAAGCGTTTGGTATTCAAATGTTTGGATAAGTGGCACGGTAGGTCGATTGTTTGAATTGGCTGTTGGACAAGTAGATAGACTTCCCTTAGAATTGTTTTTAGCATGAGGAAGAACAGGTCGTTTTTCAGCTATTCTACAAAGCTAATGTTTTTCAGCTATTTTTCTGAGGTGAGAAATAGTTATCTTCGCTTTTATTTTAACCTTTAAAGAGCAACACCAAGTAAGTAGATAAACTTATCCTATCCGCTTACTACTTTTATGCCAAAAATGTGAAACACCTTTATCTCCTTCTAATTATATTACTTGCCCTCGCGCTCCGAATACCAGGTGCTTTTTGGGGACAAATAGATTTTCCAAAATACGAAGTCTGGGAACCCGATGAATTTCAGC
Source organism: Bacteroidota bacterium (assembly GCA_038746215.1). Lineage (GTDB taxonomy): Bacteria > Bacteroidota > Bacteroidia > Chitinophagales > Saprospiraceae > JAAUTG01. The sequence continues at coordinate 1,372 of JBCDKV010000708.1, forward strand.
ACGCCGAAATAGCAGCTCAACAAATCCACGCGCTGGGTACTACTTTGTTTCCGAATCGAGATTTTAGCAAGATATGGAATACCAAGGCGTACGGAAAACAAATTGGTTTAATCGCTTTTGGTTTGAAGCAAATGGATTGGATAGCGCTACGCGATAGTAAACTCGTTTTCTTGGGGCGATTTCTTTCCATCCTGTACGCCGTTCTGCTTGTTCTGTTAACCTACCATATCACAAAATACCTATTCCAAGAAGTGCGCATCGCTTTACTTGCTGCCTTGCTCCTAAGCATATTTGACCTGAATATCACTTATAGTCACTACGCCATTCCTGCTATTTCCTACGTTTTTTGGTCGCACCTTTCCCTCTATTTCGTTTTTCTGTTTCATCAAAAAGTAGCACAGCTTAAACTGACAGATAGCCTCCTCTTCTTCCTATTCCTTCCACTTCCTTTTGCCATGACTCTTGCGACCAAACTCGACTTTCTACCGATAGTAGTATTAGGGTTATCGGGACTCCTGCTGTTATTCCAGCGGCAGTTATGTTTTCAAAAATTGCTTATGCTGAGTATTTGGTTTCTAGTATTGGGTAGCTTTTACTATTTGCTGGCACACGGCTTTGACTGGAATTTTGAGGAAGCGAAACGCTCTTTTATTGTCACCAAAGACCTCAATGAAAACGTCGTAACAAAAGATCAAAGGTGGCTACACAACCCAGTCCTCTATCTTCTCGGTATCATCGGAGGTACGAGTCTGCCTATTTTTATTTTGAGCATGATCGGCGCAATAAATTTAATGCGATCAAATACCAGTCCACGAGTAAATCCTCAGGTGATGGCATTGGGTTGGATGGTTTTATTGCTATTCCTAGAGTTCCTTGTTCGCTGGCAAATGGATACACCTTTTATTCGACGGGCAAATATTTTCCTGCCCTTTTGCGCCATGACCGCTGCTTATGCTTTGCATAACGTCTTGGGAAATAAGGCTTCAAAAATGCTACTGCTACGCCATTTACTCGTAGTTTTTATCATAGTATATACTTTGGGACTTACGCTGAGTTCACAACGCAATTTTTGGCGAGACAATCGCTATGCCGCACGTGACTTCATCGCTGAAAACATTGTTGGTGATGCCAAAATTAAGTACTCCATGTACGCTAAGATCAAATATATGCCAAAAGAGACCGCTCAATCCCTGCAAGATGCGGAAGTCTTAGTCTTACACGAAACCTACTACAGTCGCTATTGGAAGTCTTTCTAAGGTACTCCCCAAAGGTTGGACAGAAAAGTGTACTATACAAGGTGAGAAAGCGTGTTAAAAATACTTTGCTTTTATGAAGTAAAGATAGCGATTTTTATTGAACTATTCTTGATAGTTACAGAAAAAGTTCAGGAGCATAATTTCCCTTACCCTCTTAACCAACAGCCCTTCGAGGGTAAGGGAAATTATGCGGGCTACTGAAAACGCTTCGCCATCAAGTAAAAGCTACTTTCTTCCTTGTTCAAACACTTGTTTGGGGGTCTTTCCCCCCAAACTTTTATGAGGTCGCAATTCATTGTATCGCTTGAAATAACGATTCAGACTTTGCCAAGCTTGCTGTCCATCTTCATAAGATTTCAAATAAACTTCTTCATATT
>JBCDKV010000709.1:0-3003 GCA_038746215.1 Bacteroidota bacterium
ATAAGTTTTAAAAAGTCTTTGGAAAGCAGTGCCAGGATACTAGCAGTGGTTGCGCCCAACACTTTTCGGATGCCGATTTCTTTGGTGCGCTGCTGCGTGATATAAGTAATCAAGCCCAACAAGCCCAAGCAAGCAATGAAAATAGATAAGAAAGTGAAAGTACTGAGTACCGAAGCCAAACGTTCTTCGGATTGGTATTGGGCGTTGATATTTTCATCTAAGAAAGAGAAGCTAAAGGGGGCTTGTGGTGCAAAGTCCGTCCAAAGCTGTTTGATTTGATCGAGTACGGCTCTTTCGCTGCCCGCAGCAATTTTGGCGGCAATGAAACTTCTACCCAAATCGTAAGAATTGGAAGATTCATGGAAAATGGCAAAGGGTTCGATGCCTTGCCGCAGCGACTGTGGATGAAAGTCTTTCATCACACCAACGACAGTGTAAGTGCGATCATCACCTGGGTAGATCAGTCGCTTCCCAATCGGGTCTTGCCAACCTACAAAGCGTACCGTCGCTTCATTGACGATGACGGCATCCGCATCCAATCCTCTTGTTTCATCAAAATTGCGACCTGCTACCAGTTCAATACCTATGGTAGGTAAGAAAGCGTCATCTACTTGGTAAGAATAAATATTCACATCGTCCACCAGATCGCTATCTGCTGCTCGTTTTTCGGGTGCATAAGAGTCGCCAAAGGCATTGCCAGCGGGTAAATCTGAACTCAAACTTGCACTTTGTATCGCTGGAATATTGAGCAATTCCTTTTTAAAAGCGACTTCCTTTTCGCCTAGGTAATTGGTATTGGGAATGACCAGCACATTGTCTTTATCCATGCCTAAGTCGCCATTTTTGGTGTAATTGATTTGCTGCAAGACCACCAAAGTACAAATCACCAAAGCCACAGAAATCGTAAATTGGAAAACCACCAAGCCATTGCGCACCCAAGCACTTTCACCTTTAGAGGTACTCAAACGACTTTTCAGTACACTAATCGGTTGAAAATTAGAAAGATAGAAAGCAGGATAGCTGCCTGCTAGTAAACCTGCCAATATTGGTAAGCCAATTAAAGCCAATAAAGACCACGTATTCCAAAGGTCAGTGAACTGCAAAGATTGGTGCATGATTTGATTGAAATAGGGCAACAAAAGTGCGACCAAAGCCAGCGCAAATACACCCGAAAGTATGCCATAAATCAAGGCTTCGGACAGAAATTGCTGAATCAAAGTCGAGCGTTTTGAACCAAGCATTTTACGTACGCCGACCTCCTTAGCGCGCCCTAGAGAACGTGCGGTGGCTAGATTCATAAAATTGATGCAAGCCAGCAGCAGAATGAAAAAACCAATCGTGCCGAAAATATACACATCGCGGATATTGCCTTTGGTGTAAAGTCGCGAATTGATGGCAGCACTCCGCAAATGCACATCCGACAGCGGATTGAGGTAAAACTCCCGACGATTACCTTGTGCAAAATACTCCTCCAAATCAATGCCCAAACGAGCATAAGCACTTGCAGCGTGTTGGCGTACCATAGCTGGAAATTTCGCTTCCAAAGCAGTACGTGCCTCATCGTTTAGTACCTCTTTGGTTTTGACGTAGGTATCCATTTGCAACCACACCCAACTCCAGCTAAAGCGATCTACTGAACCAGAAGCCGCAACGGGCGCGAGTATGTCAAATTGAAGCGAAGAATTTCTAGGCAAATCCTTTAGAACCGCCGTGACTGTAAAAGGATTATTTTTTAACTCTACCGTTTTACCCAACGCAGATTCCGAACCAAAATACTTCTTGGCAGCACTTTCAGTTAGCACGACCGAAGTTGTTCCTTCCAGACAAGTCTCACGATCTCCTTCGATTAATGGGAAAGAAAAGAACTCCAAAAAATTAGAATCCACCACCCAGACATTGGACTCCGTGAAGAAATTGTCTTCGTAGCGCATTACCACATCATCCAGCATATGATGACGCGTGAAGCTCTCGATTTCAGGAAATTCGGCTTGCATCGTTTCTCCAACGGGTGGTGGCGTATTGGAAGTGGTGAACTCCTCACCACCGTAGGAAGAACTCAAAATGACTTGATGAATTCGATCTTGATTTTCAAAAAACTGATCGAAACTCAGTTCGTTTTGCAAATACAAAATGATCAAAAAAGAAGCCGTCAGTCCAATCGTTAGTCCTATGATGTTGATCGAACCGTAAAATTTGTTCTTCCAAAAGTTGCGGAGGGTGATTTTAATGTTGTTGCGAAGCATGGTGATTTCTTTTGTCGTGGCTCGTAGTAGAATTAAACGAACAAGTATTTATTTTTCTTTGTATAACAAATTTTATACCACTGTTTGTATACTACTGATTATCAATTACTTGCTGCGCAAAATAGTAGTTTGATTGTACAAAAATGGACATCATTCGTATAAATGTGTACTGCGAGTGCGAGCAGAAAGGCTTTGTTGAATAAAACTAGGTATGCCCAATAATTTTGTATTAGCTGTCCGAAGTCTTAGTTTTGTCAATATTTTACTTGAAAACAGCCTGAGACTTCATACAACCTGAGTTAAAAACTAGGCATGTACGAAAGTTTTAGGCAACACTCAAAACAAGTTCTAGTGAAGCTCCTGAGATCGCGCAACAAGTATGCCCAAGATTTGTGTTTCCGTCCGAGAAGACTCATTAAACATACCTTTTTCGCAATTTTTTTGAATTAACTTAGGCTGTTTTCAGGTAAAATGTTAGGAGAGGTAAGACTTCGTACAATCCTCGTTAAAAATTAAAAATGTACAGTAGCGTACGCTTATCATCCGTACCACCTCCAGCTCCATTCATTTCACTGCACAAAGCATAAATCCGCTATGAAGATAAAAAAGCAAAGAGTCCTAGGCTTGTCTATTCCATTTTTCAATCATATCCAGAGTAATGCGTCAAAGAGCGGTGTAAAATGTGGTGAGCGTATAGCATCGAAGTTGCAAACTTGAACGATCTGTTTTTTGTATTTGGTGGTGGGGAAGACTTGGAGCA
>JBCDKV010000710.1:0-2999 GCA_038746215.1 Bacteroidota bacterium
CCCTGTCCGTTAAGCCTCAGTGGAATGATCGCGTTCGGATGTAAAAGCTGTTTAAATTCTTGGAAAGACTTCTTGAAAAAGACAACGTGCCGAACCAATTTAACACCTCCACTGGTCGAACCCGCACAAGCACCGGAGAACAGCAACAGGAAAAAGATTAAGGTAATGGGTTCTGCCCAAGCAGTATAATCCGCAGACACAAAACCAGTAGTCGTGATGAGGGAAACCACCTGAAATAAGCTATCTCTGAAAGATTGTTCAAAAGGCGTTGTGGTTAAATAAAACACGGCAAGGGTAACGACGATTGTCAAGATCGCAATGAAACCCAAATAGGTTTTGAACTCTTCACTTTTCCAAATATCCTTCCATTTGCCCAACAAACTGAGGTAAATGACGCTGTAATTTGTACCCGCTAAGAACATGAAGAAAATAATAGGATATTGGAGCAGTGGCGTGTCGTAATGTGCAATGCTAGCGTTTTTGGTAGAAAAACCACCCGTTGCCATAGTGGTGAGGGCATGATTGATGGCATCATAGAAAGTCATACCCGCAAAATACAGAATGATAGTCAAGAGCAAAGTCAAGCCTAAATAGATGAACCAAAGTCGCTTAGCAGTTTCTTGTATTCTGGGGTGTAATTTATCGGAAGTTGGTCCAGGTGCTTCCGCAATGAAGAGTTCAACGCCACCAATGCCCAAAAGTGGAAAGAGGGCGACCGTCAAAACGATAATACCCATGCCACCGATCCATTGGGTGAGACTACGCCAAAAAAGGATGCCCTCTGGCATAGATTCTATGTCGTTCAGGATGCTAGCACCAGTGGTGGTCATACCAGAGATGGTTTCAAAAAAAGCATCGGTCACATTGGGTATCGTACCGCTGAATAGGTAAGGGAGCATACCGAATATACTCATAAAAACCCATGCGAGTGCCACGATGAGATAGCCTTCTCGTTTATTGACGGCGGTGATGCTTTTTCTACCCAACAAAAACAAGACGATCCCTACAAAAATGGTAATTGTGCCAGCATAGAGCAGGGGAAGTACATCGTTGCTTTCAAAGGTATAAGAGAAAAAAATACCCGTCGGCATCAGCAGACCGATTACCATTAGGATGACGCCGATAACTTTAGCAATAGGTTGGAAACGAATCAACGGAACAGTTTTTCTAGTTCAGGAATAGCTTGTGGCGTGGCTAAAACGATGACTTTATCACCTTTTTGCAATTGAAAATCATCCGTTGGGATAAAGCTTTCATTCGATCTGACGACTCCTCCGATACGAGCAGTAGCTGGAAAATCAATATTTTTCACCAATCTTCTGGTCAACTTACTTTTGCGGTCTACTACGTATTCGATGATTTCTGCATCCACTCCGTTCAGACTCGTGATACATTCTACTTTTCCTTTGCGGATATATCGGAAAATCTCATTAGCAGCAATCAATTTTTTATTGATGAGCGTATCTATACCAATTTCCTGAGAGATGTGGGTGTAGGCTTTATTGTCCACCTTGGCAATGGTTCTGGGTACACCTAAGTTTTTAGCGGTCAAGCAGACTACAATGTTTGTTTCAGGTTTGGTCGTAAGTGACAGTAGCGCATCCATCTGTTCTACGCCTTCTTCTTTTAACAGGTCCGTGTTGCTTGGATCACCGTGAACAATTAGCGTATTACTGAGCTGCTCTGCAAGTGTCCGACAGCGTCTTTTGTTGCGTTCCACTAGTGTGACACTATAATCGTTTTGTAAGCGTTTTGCTGTTTCAAAAGCGACGTCCGAACCACCAACGATCATTACATTTCGGATGGCGTGTTTTTGCTTACCGATCTTTTCCTCCAATTCATCAATGTGCGCCTGTGGTGAAATAAAATAGACGTGATCTCCTTTCAACAAACGCACCTCCTCGTGTGGAATGAGGGTACGATGAGAGCGCAAGACGGCCATCGGACGGTATAAGACTTCTCCATTAGTTTCAAAAGCTTGACCAATTTTTTGATTTACGATGCTAGAATTACCATCCAAAGTCGCACCCAGCAAAGACATTTTGCCATCTTCAAATTCAAACACATCGGTGAAAGTACATTGCTGCAATAGGCGTTCGATTTCTATGGCCGCCAATTGACCAGGTGCAATAATGGCATCTATACCCAGTTTTTCAAAATGCGCCCGTTGTTCTTCGGCTACGTACTCCGAATTCTGTACCCGAGCAATGCAACGCTTTGCCCCCATTTGCTTCGCCAATAAAGCACTGACGATATTGTTGTCTTGGGAAGTAGTGACCGCCACAAATAAATCTGCGTAATCTACCTCTGCTTTGCGCAAAACTTCTATGGAAGAAGAATCCCCTCGGATGGGTAAGACATCGACGTGCGTAGAGGCATATTTAAGCACATCCTTATTGATGTCAATTAAAACAATGTCCTTGTTCTCATAGGACAGCAATTCGGCGAGGTGGAGACCAATGTCTCCAGCACCAGCTATGACTATTCTCATATTTTGTTTAATAAGATCAAGCGCCTGCAGTTTTCCGCACGCGCCAATTGGGCTAATACCAAATAGAACCTAGCGGGCGCATTAGAGTTCGGTTTTGTTTAGAAACATGATATTTTCTTATGGGAGATGGCATCTTATTTATTCCAATACAAGAAGAAAAGGCTGATGAAGACAAAATTAAGCGTGTACGGTACGAAGTTTTTATTCCTTTTCCGTCATTAAAATGGTACATCTAGACTTGGTAAGTTTTTGAAACTTGCCAAGTCTTTAGCTCAAAAAAAGTATGCCAATCTTATGCAGGAAAAGGAATAGTAATGCTCGAAATAGGCCTTGGTTAATCCTTTGAAATTGAGCAACAAGTATGCCTAAAGGATTTTTGTGGACGGAAACACAAATTTTTCTAAAAAAATTTGTGTTTCCGTCCGAAGAGACTCACTGAGCATACTTGTTGCGCGATTTTCTTGCATTGACTCAGACTGGTTTCAAGTAAAATGTTAAGAAGAATGAG
>JBCDKV010000711.1:0-2993 GCA_038746215.1 Bacteroidota bacterium
GCTGGTCTGGTAAATAATGGCGACGGCTAAGCCGAATTTCACACTTTCTAAGGGTATCGTGAGCCAATGTTTATCCATCAGTGCCGTGTAGGAAAGGATGGAGATAAAGACGATGCTCATATACAGCAGTACCGACCAGTAGCCGAACGCTCCAAAATTCGCCAGCGCATAGTAGATCAAAGTGACACTAATGACCAATTGTATCCAAGACCAAGCGATCAAAAATTTGGAAGGATTGCTGTCGTATTTGGCTCGTTGATAGACGTCTGGTACGATTTTTTTATTGGGATATTTAGCGGCTACATCAGCAGGTCGCCAGCCCGTTGGCATGAACCAAATCCTAAGTTTGTCCCACCAGCTTCGAGTGCGCCAAGCATCGCGCCACAGTCCCCACAGGTGTTGGAAATTGATCCGGAGTGGATTCCACGTACGCACGGGTTTGAGTGTACCGTAAACGGGCGGTTTATCTGCCAGTTCTGCTTGAAATGTACCGAACCATTTGTCCCAGACAATGAAGATAGCGGCATAATTTTTATCAATATATTCTGGATTGACAGCATGGTGAACGCGATGATGTGAAGGCGTAACGATGATGTATTCTAGCCAACCCATTTTGTTGATGAGGCGGGTGTGATACCAGAACTGCGCAAAAAGATGAACAGGTGCAACAATGGCAATGACTTCGGCGGGTACGCCCAAGAGTGCGATGGGAATGTAGAGGAAGAAGTACACGCCTACAATTTCCGAAATGGACTGCCGCAATGCACAAGACAAATTAAATTCCTCGCTACTGTGATGAACCAAGTGCCGATTCCACAGTACATTGACAGTATGATTGAAGCGGTGCGACCAATAGGCTGCAAAATCTAGCCAAACAAACACGATGAGATAGAGCCAGAGATTAGCTTCTAACGCAAAGATCGCCCAGTGTCCGACCATCCATTCGTAGCTCAAAATGACGATGGATAGTCCCAATATATCTTTCATCGTGTTCGTCATACCCGAACTCAGACTCGCAATGACATCCATGCTGTTATTGATCTGCTGTCCCATTATTTTGGCGGCAATCGCTTCTATTAGAATCAGTACGACAAAGAAAGGGATGGCGTAGGTCAGCGCTGTGGCGTAAGCTTCCATGAAATGTACGTTTTAAATGATATTCAATCGGACTGAAAAACATAGGCTTTCTCCTCAATACATGTCAATGAAGATGTCCACCCAGTGACCACAATGGCTCAAATCTGCCACCGTAGCAATGCCAAATTGGTAAGTCAAAACACATAAATACTATTGATACAAGTATTATGGCTTTGAAGAAATTTTCATAAGTATGAAATTTACCCTGCCATAATATCACTACAATTAATAGCATTATAATGACCTTAACAAGGCTGACACTAATTTGGAAAATGACTTTCCAGTGTAAGACAACTCTATTTCCAAACACAACCTCGTCATTCGGTAATGTCGAGTAAAAGTTATATTTGTTAATCATACTTTCAAACTGAAAAATTAGAAATATATTCAAAATGAAGTAAAGAAAAAATGCTGTTCTTCCCAGTCGATTATTTTTCCCTTTACATTTCTCCTTTTGAAGCATTACATAATTTTTGAATAGCGAATATACGAAAATCCAAAAAAAAAGCGACAGCAATGATAAATTGTGAATCTAGCCTGACATAGTTTTGAAGGAAGATAAATTAATAAAATCTTCATTGCTTGTACTTTCCGAAATCCTTACTTTTGCAAACGAGCTTATCTGGGTGACCTCAAATAATCGACACTTTTGAACGGCTCTTTTCTATCTTAAAAACGCCTTATGTAGCTAGGTTATATGCGGATTTAAAGCTCAAACTGAGGTCAAAATCTACTGGTTCAAGAACCAAACCTTATTCAATTCGCGTTCCTTAGTAAAATATACACTCGCTAACAATGAAAAAATTCTTTCGCCGCTTTCTTTTATTACTCGTCCTTTTCCTAGTCATTGTGCTAGGTGGACTCGCCATCGTAGTCAGTTTTTTTGAGGACGAATTGGGACAAAAAGTAGTACAGAGCGTCAACAAACAATTGAAATCGGAGCTGACGATTGACGAGGTGGACTTGACAGTGTTTCGATCTTTTCCCAATGCTGCGATCAATTTGCGCAATACCACTTTACAGGATCGGAACGGCAATGCGCTACTCGATGCGGAAAATGTGTCCTTTCGTTTTCGACTCCTAAGCCTGCTGGGTAAAAGCATAAAAGTTAATTCCATCCTACTGGAAAATGGAGTGCTCGCTATTCGATACGATGAGCGAGGGCAGCCCAATTATGAGGTGTTCAATACTTCGGAAGAAGCCGTGGAAGAGGAAGCCAGTCGCGATTTTGGTATTTCTTTGCAAGAAGCACGGCTTAGCAATATTGAACTGATTTATGAAGACGAAGCCATCGCCCAAGCCGCCACGATCATGGTGGAAGATGCGGTTTTTTCGGGTGAATTTTCTAGCGAGCAATTTTCTTTACAAAGCAATGCCGATCTGCAATCTAAATTTGTGGTCTACGGGGAAGATCGCTTTTTGCAGGATAGAGATTTGCGCTACGATGCCACTATTTTGGTAGACTTGACCGAGGGAATGTATGAAATGGAGCAAGTGACCGTTGGGGTAGAAGACAATGAATTTGCGGTGAAAGGACGCATATTGAGTAAAGATGATTTCACCGATTTCAATTTGGTCGCCAAAAATAAGGAGGGCGATCTGGGAGGCGTATTGCAGCTACTGCCAGAATCCTACCGAGCTTACTTAGGCGATTTCAGTAGTCGTGGACAGTTCTATTTTGATGCTTTGATTGATGGGCGTTTGAGTGAAACCGAAAGTCCTTTGCTCGACATTAAGTTTGGCTTGGAAGACGGGCGTATTAGCAGTCCAAGGTTGGACAATCCATTCAAAGATGTATCTTTCGACGCAAAATTCACAAATGGCGAACGACGCATCAATAAAAGCCCGCGTTTTGA
>JBCDKV010000712.1:0-2987 GCA_038746215.1 Bacteroidota bacterium
TAAAATAAAAGTTTGTTATGAACAGAAAATTACACATTTCATTTTTACTCACAGCAGTACTTACGCTACTAATGGGTGTGTCTTTATTCGCACAATCTACATCTGGGCCTATTAACATTACTTCTTTTGCTGGAACCGATGGTGTTATGGCTGGAGATAATATTGCAGAAGCATTTAATCGTGGTGAGTCCATCAATGTAAAAGGTACATATGGCAACCCAGGAGCGGCAACTGCTGCTTGGGTAACTTATGATGTCTACAAACCAGATTGGTCGGGTACGAGTTATTCCCTTCAGCAGTTCATTGCCAATGAGACTACTGGCGTACTAGATGGAAATATCGACTTCGATTATGTGTTAGCGGAAGACGCTGCCTTGTTTGGTCAATTTAACGACTCCACTGATGTCAATGATGTAAAGACAGCTTTCCACATCATTCAAGTACGCGTGGCTTACGACCCAGCGGAAGATACGTTCTGGAATGTCTTCATTGAAGTAGCCGAAGGTGAAACTTCTTCTACCATTCGTCCAGTGCTGAAAGATTTAGAAATCTATCCTAATCCCGCTGAGCAGGAAGTGTTTATCAGCACCGACAATGGCAAAGAAAAATTTGTGCAGGTCTTCGACGTCTCAGGAAAACTGTTGATCGAGCAGACGATGCGTGGCAATAGATTGGATGTCAGTAGCTTGGAGTCTGGTTTTCATATTATTCGTGTAGAGCAAGATGGTAAAGTGGGTGGACAGAAATTGATGATTAAGTAGCACATTTGTATATCCATTTGTAAATTAGGACAAGATACTTACATAAATATTGATTTTAAAACTATCCTGAACTTGTTTTCGGGATAGTTTTTTTTGTGTTTATTACGAGCAATATCTATTACACAAAAATTTTGACAAAATGCCTGATCTGATAGACGCTGATTTTATACGCAATAACAGTTCCTCTAAAAGCAAAACCACTCCGAATAAAGCCGCAAAAAGTTTTGTATACATATTTATAATGCTACTCGGAGGTGGTATCTACACCATGTTTATTTATAATTGGCAATTACCACTTTGGGGATTGTTCATTGGAGCTTTGACTTATATCATCATGGCATTCGCAATCAGCTTAATTGTTGAACTTAGGAATGAAAAAACAATACTCTCCGATTCTTGGAGCTGATCTTTTGTCCTCAGATTTCGCCAAAAAGCCTCACCGTAGCCCTGCTATGCTTACGTTTTTTGACAAAATCTGAAAACAAAATCGCTAGTTCAAGAACCTGAAGTTATTATTTCATCATTCCTTAGCAACCCATCCGCTCTGCGGTTCACAAACGGTGTTTGCTCATACTTTAATTCAGTCAAATATCCCTAGCAAGACCACCAACCAAAATACAATCAAAACGCAAAACATGAAAATAACAAACATCAAAACATATCCTGTCCGAGTTGGACATGGCAACCAACTAATCGTCAAAGTAGAAACCAACCAAGATATTTACGGTTGGGGCGCATCGGGACTTTCCACTAGAGAACTGGCAGTGGTCGGTGCGATTGAACACTTTAAGCCTTTCGTCATCGGTAAAGACCCTAGAAGAATTGGTGCATTATGGCAAGAAATGTACCGCAGTCAGTATTTTGAAGGCGGACGCGTATTGACGGCTGCGATTTCTGCGATTGATATTGCCTTGCATGACGTTAAGGGTAAAGCACTGGGCGTACCCGTCTACGAATTACTGGGTGGTAAGCAGCGCGACTACGTAGATTGCTTTGCTTCGCTGCGTTTTTCCAGCAAAGAAGATTTACTGTCCAAAGCAGAGATTCTGTTGAAACATGGTTGGAATTGCTTGCGGCTCGCCCCTGCGGTCTACGAATCAAGCAAAGAAGTAGGTGTTTTTGAACCACGAGAATCCATTGCTACCTTATCAGAATGGCTCATTGAATTGCGAAAAATGGCGGGCAAAGCCGTGACGATTGGCATTGACTACCACCATCGGCTTTCCATTCCAGAGACGGTTTCTTTTATGCAGCGCATGCCTGTTGGTACGATAGATTTCTTAGAAGAACCAATTCGGGATGAAACGCCTCAAGCCTACGAATCGCTACGCAAAATGATAACGGTTCCTTTTGCGATCGGGGAGGAGTTCGCCAGCAAATGGCAATTTCTACCCTACATCGAAAAAAATATCACGCAGTTCATCCGCTTGGATGTCTGCAACGTGGGCGGACTGACCGAAGCCATGAAAGTAGCTGCAATGGCAGAAGCACACTACATTGATTTGATGCCACACAATCCCATCGGTTCCATTTGCACAGCGGCGACCATTCATCTGGCTGCTGCCTGTCCCAATTTCAATTGGCTAGAAGAGGTCAATACGCCCGCCGAGTACGCAGGTACAAACGATCCCAACTTCTATCCCGTTCAGCCCAAGCTGGAAGGGACGCGCTATATCGTGCCTGACACACCTGGTTTGGGCGTGGAGTTCAATGAGGAATTGGCGCAACAGCAGGAATTTAAAATACTTGAAGTACCGAGGTTGTGGAAGCGCGATGGGTCATACACGAATTGGTGAGGTTCACATTGATATTTATCAAATGGAGTCTTGAAAAAATTTGGTAAGCGTTCGTTTGATGGAAAGGTACATTCTCATTTTTGGTGATATGGCAAAAAACATATAATAAATCTAGTGCAGTTTTTGTCCACTACAAAAGTGTTGAAAGCATATCCATTTATTGTAATTTCACACTCAATGATTTATTATGCGAATAACGACTGTACAGCTCTCATTTTTCTTGACATTTAACTCAGAGGTAGTCAGATCAATATCTGCAAATTGAGCAACAAGTATGCTCTGTAATTCTCTTTGGACGGAAACACAAATTTCAACTTATTTTTTGGAGAAAAATAAGTTGAAATTTGTGTTTCCGTCCAAAGAGAATTAGAGGGCATACTTGTTGCTCAATTTGCAGATATTGATCTGACTACCTCTGAGTTAAATGTCA
>JBCDKV010000713.1:0-2981 GCA_038746215.1 Bacteroidota bacterium
GGAAAAAATCATCAAAAACAACATCATTTCTGTCCGAAAGGGCCACCTCAATTGCTAATTTTTATGAAATAAAAATTAGCAATTTGAGACTAAAGTGTCAACTACCTTTGAGCCTCAGATAAACAATTCGACAATTTTACAATTCAACAATTTGACCATTTGCAGTATAAATAAGCTTGTCAAACTTGGCACTAAAAAATAAATCATACATGCAACTTTACGATCAAATACAAGAAGCCTTAGCCTACATCCGAGCCAAAAGCGACTTTGAACCAGATTTTGGTATAGTATTAGGAACGGGTTTGAGCCAATTGGGCGCAGAAATAGAAGTGGTGCATACTTTTGACTACAAAAATTTACCCCATTTTCTCGAAGCAACGGTCAAAAGCCACCAAGGAAAATTGATTTTTGGTTATCTAGCCGACAAAAAGGTAGTGGCTATGGCAGGACGCTTCCATTACTACGAAGGGCATTCCATGCAAGCCGTTACTTTCCCAATTCGCGTACTGAAATATTTGGGTATTCAGCACCTCATCATTTCCAATGCGGCTGGTAGTGTGCATCCATCAATCGAAGCGGGCGATCTCGTTTTTGTACGCGATCACATCAATTTACACGCGGCTAATCCACTGCGCGGCAGCAACGATGAGCGTATTGGTCCAAGATTTCCAGATATGATGCACACTTATGACCGCAAATTGAATGCCAAAGCATTAGCGATTGCCGCCCAGCACGATATTCGTGCCCACGAAGGCGTCTACGTAGGACTGCAAGGACCTAATTTGGAAACGCCTGCTGAGTACAAATTTTTAAACATCATTGGTGGAGACTTGGTCGGTATGTCTACTGTTCCAGAGGTATTGGTCGCCAAGCACATGGATTTGCCCGTCTTCGTGCTATCTGTGATTTCAAATAAGTGTTTCCCAATTGAAGACTTGACACCTACTACGCTGGAAGAAGTCATTGAAGTAGTGGAGCAAGCCGCCAACAAGGCGCAGTTGGTGGTGAAAGCTTTGCTAAAGCAATTGTAGCGGGTAGCTCAGTAGACTACTGGGCATTAGAGCGAAACAAGCCACTAAGACACTAAGGGAACTAAGATAATTTACTAAAAATCAAGCCATAACAGCTATGTGTTTCTATGTGACTATGCGTTGAAAATCCAAAATGTCCAGTAGTGTAGACGCTCAGTTCATTCATCAGATAGCTCGTTAACACTCAAGCGAGCAAACCTTTGAGTACGGCATTATTTTTTCTGGAAACAGGGACAATAGTATCCAAATCCAATAAATGAATTTTGAGACCTTGTGCATTGCCAGATACCCGCTCCACTTGCTCTAAATTGACGATATAGCTCTTATGGCATCGAAAAAAGCGTCCTTGCTCACTCAGTTGACTTTCGATATTGGATAAGGTATTACGCAGTAGTTCTCTTTTGAAATCTGCTCCTTGCTGGTAGATCACTTCTACGTAGTTGGCATCAGATTTTACGTACTGTATTTGTTGTGGATCGAGTTCAAGGATGTCTTTGCCGTTTTGTGCGGACAGTCGGAATAAGTTGGTAGCTGGAACTTGTGCTTCATGGTGCGCAATACCTTTTTGCATGATTTCATCAGAAAGCTGATAGTGCACATTGGCATCTTTCTTTTCGCTGAACAGTACCAAAAATACAACAGGAATCACAGCCACCGCAAAAGTATACAATTCAAAGTAGACCAGTCCCGTCCGAAAAGAACCCGCAATATTGAATTGTACAGAGTAAATCGCATTGCCTATCCCAATGACAAATATCAATCCTAAAATATTGATAATTTCCTTAGCCGTCGTCCACTTTTCTGGATTGTACCAAGTCGTAAAAATCCTAGGCAAAATCAAGACAAAAAGGGTCGTCACCACAAAAGTAACTACTGCATAACCCAATACTAGCAGAAAAGTGTTCCCCAAATATTCATCAATCTGAAAGGGCTGGAACACATAGAGAAAGAAGAAGACGAATGCGCTAATGGATAGTACTTTAATCCAGTTTTTCCTGTTATCTTCTTCCAAATAAAAGGGTCGATCTAGTAAGTTATGGATCATATGTGCATTAAAATCTAGTCGAGGAATGCGAACTAAATAAGTTTGGTGTTGGAAGGTTAATTGCTCGCATATCTAAAATCGTTTCAAGGATTTTCGAGACTATTTTAGAATCAGATGAAATGGTATGTACATGTTCGTCAACATCAATAAAACCTTTTATCGACCACTCGCCACTATTTGTTGACACGTATTCAGTCAGCGTTTTGGCAAATGCTTTCAGATTTTTTAAAAATACCACCTTCGATTCCTTCATTTTGGCAAGTTACAAATGTTCTACTTGATCTTGTGTTTTTTTCCATTTTTTTAGCACTTACACAATAAGTAACGATCAAATAATAACTTCCCGATTTGTGACGGCATCTTTCGTCCTGCTACTGCGTTGAAAAGCCTCGCCAGCCAAAAGGATTCCTACGTTTTTCGCCTTGTATCAGAACAAAATCTGCTCGGTCAAAATGTGGAACTTATTTTTTGTTCGTTACTAAAGCACTTCATAGCACACAATCATTCAAATATCCCAATTGACTAAAAAATACGTCATAATGTTGTATGACTAAGTTTTTAGTCATATATTTGTATTGGCTAAGGGCAATCCGCTGCGCTTCTACAGTCGCGAATGTGGAGCGTGGCGTGCCTAAGTGTTCGTGTACACGATTACAATTAGAGGTGTACGAAGTTTTGAGTAATGCTTGGAATAAATCCCAGTAGCACTCTTGAGATCGCGCAACAAGTATGCACAGAGGTTTTTATGGACGGAAACATAAGTTTTATAAAAAAACTTGTGTTTCCGTCCGAAGAGACTAACCGAGCATACTTGTTGCTCAATTATCTTGCATTGACTCAGGCTGTTTCCAAGTAAGACTCGTTGTCCACGATGCGTCGGAAGTAACGATTGGTGGAGATTTGCC
>JBCDKV010000714.1:0-2981 GCA_038746215.1 Bacteroidota bacterium
ATTTCTCGCTGTGTACCGTGTGGATTGGTTTGGAATGACATCGCATTGCGCCTGTCGAGAAATCCATCTATTGCAATTCCGAATAGATCATTTTGGAAATAATTGAAGTCCCGCTGCATGTTTTGGGTTCTAATATCCGCTCGTCCGTTGGTCGTTTTACAAACAGCCCCCACGTATAAATTTTCCCCGTCGAACAAGATTTTGGCTTCTGTGAACATACTCGCAGTATCTCCCTGCGTCGGATCTTTTTGGATGAAATCGGTGATTGGAGAAGCAGTGCGCCAACTCGCCTCATCCAATCTGCCGTCAATGTTAATCGGTTCGGCAGTCTTGACTGCTTGAATACTTAGCGGTTCGGCAGGTGGTTCGAAAGTGATTTGCGCCAAGCAATGACTCGCAAGGCAAATGACGAGTAGAACAGTGAGCAGTTTCATAAATATTCCTACTTTCAGGTTGTGTATGGCTGATGAATGAGACTATTTTTTCAAAAGTACTACAATATTTTTTAATCGCAACAATGTTGCAAATATAAGGAAATTGCTGTTTTGTACAATTACTAAAGGCTAGATTTGTTAATTTATCCTCATCATATTTTACACCGCTCCTTGATGCATTCAGATCGTTTGTGTTCAAGTGTAAGGTAGTATTTTTGGAGAGCGAAGTGACCTATTATCGGTTAACTTTGGATGTGGTTGAAAAGCAGGCTAGATGCGCATACAGCATTGAAGTCAGAGACATTCGAAGATCCGTGTCTTATTTTAGTTCGCGTTGAACACTTAGCCGATCAGGGGGTCACAGACGCGCAACGATCGGTTTTCGTTTTTTATTTTGATGGGCGTGGAACACCTAGACCGTCGTGGTATTATAATTTCTCCATCTGCGACATGCAAAGCCTCTAGAAGTAGTGGAGTCTTTTTGTAATCAGAGGCATCAGCAATACCAATAACGTATTTAACTTTGACAAAATCTACCTCAAAAATGTAACTGTATATTTTTAGTGTCAGAACCTTCTTCTTTTTTTTGGTTTTTAATAATTTTCTGAATTGCTGTTCATTTAAAGACTTAACTTCTATTTTTTTATACACAAAATCGATACTGTTACAATTTAAACAAACTATCATAGGCAAGTAGTCTTTTTCGTAAAAGTTATACAGGTCATCCTTTTCTATGATATTCTGAATGATCTCTTGACTGAGTCTATGCGTTTGTCCTAATAAAGGATTGCCACTTATCATAGCCATAAAATACAATAAACTGAAGATTGAAATATTTTTCACTTATTGATCTTTTTAACTGCTTTTCGCAATGTACTAAAATATACCCCTGGTCGCCAACAACGCATTGCTGCTCGTGACAAGCTCCAGCTTGTTCACGCACCAAGGCGTAGGACTCCCGTCCGACCGAACCTAATACTACTTTCAACCAACATGCACATAACCCACATCACTCCCAAAAATATCCTCTAAAATACTCACTTCCAACAAACCCGTACCATTCAAATAATTCGATGCACTGCTATACAAATAATGTTCTGGTGCAGCGACTATTTTGCCGTGTACTGGATTGTAGTGCGTATAATCTAACTTTTGCCGAATCACTTTCGGACTGTACAAGGCAATTGGATGATTATCGCGCTGCCAAATCTGATATTGACTGTGATTTTTATTTCTTCGTGTGTTGAAAGCAAAATGATTGAGCAGCCACTCCCGACGACTTTCAGCTTGATCTTTGTTTTTCAAGTACTTCAAAATTTGATTGGCAGTAAAGGATTTGAAGCTTTGTAGAATAGGAGATAGTCCAGTCGTATTGTCTGTTCTAGCAATCATATGAAGATGACTAGGCATAATGACATAGGCAAATAGGATTAAGTCTTTTTCTTTTATGCAATAGCGCAGACTGTCTATCAACATATCACTATAAACTGGGCGTGTAAATAGATCAATCCATTCTACTACAGTAAGTGTCAGAAAATTTAAGCCGTTTTGATCAAGTATTTTGTAGCGCATCCTTGCTGTTGTTATGTGTGTCTTGCAAGTAGGTCAACAATAGCAAATATAGGACTTTCGGACGGGAGTCCGAGACTTTAGTCCGTGTACAAGCTGGAGCTTGTAACGAGCAGCACACGTTATGCGCGAACAGAGGGAAGCGAGCACCACGTTATGTGCCAGCAGGGAGTTAAGAAAGTTTGAGTATGAAGGACAGTATATCAGTTTCGAGTTTACCGATGGCAGCAAGATGATTAATGCTACCGAGATGGCGAAGCCTTTCAAGGGTAAAATGGTCGGTGGTTTCTTGCGATTGCAAGGCACTAAAGATTTCATTGAACTACTAGAAAGGCGATATGCAGATATGCACATCGCTGATAATCAGCCTGCTAGAGCCGTTTTGAAGGTGATAAAAGGTGGATTGCAACATCAAGGTACTTGGATGGATGAGCGATTAGCACTAAAATTTGCCGCTTGGCTCTCTCCTGAGTTTGAGATGTGGGTCTATGACCGCATTTACGAACTACTCACCACTGGACAGACCCAACTTGAAAAAACCAAAAGCCTACCCGTCATTGATGCGCTGCGCCTCATCACCGATCAGTTGGAAGCACAAGCAAACCTCAATACCGAAGTGCGCCAAGAACTCGATGAAGTAGGGGAACGACTACAAAATATAGAAGCCAAAATCACTTCCACCGATGCTAACTATTTCACCATCGCTGGCTATTGCAGCTTGCACCGCATTCCTTGCCCACTTGATAAAGCCAAGCTTTGGGGTAAAAAAGCCACTACGCTTAGCCGACAACAGAACATTCCTACTGGCACAGCGCATGATGAACGCTTTGGTAGAGTGAGGACTTATCATCAGGAGGTTTTGAGGAAGGTCGTTGCTTGAGTTAGCATTTCTATACTACACTACTCCTTTAGGCGAGGACGCCTATACTTTTGTCCGCTTGCTACTCTGTAAGTAGCAGCGAGCAGCACGTTATGCGC
>JBCDKV010000715.1:0-2981 GCA_038746215.1 Bacteroidota bacterium
ATCGAATCAAAAAAATACAGGCGAAGATGAATATATCATCATTCCGAATCCGATCTACGATGTCGTGTTTCGCTATTTGATGGAAGATGAAGAAAGTGCGATCATTGTGCTTTCTACCTTGCTGAACGTGACCATCAAAGAACTAGAGATGGAACCTTTGACCCACGCGGAAAAGAAAAAACCATCTGCGGCTACTGAAATACGAGACCCAAAAACGAAGGATGATATTAGACTTTTTCACTTGGATTTCACAGCGACGATTGAGTTGGAAGATGGTACGGAAGAGTTGGTGATGATAGAACTACAAAAAGCTAGTGAACCCGACGATATTTTTCGATTCAAAAGGTACATCAGCCGCAATTTCCAACGAGAGCGCGATGCCGAAGTAATAGACCCTGAAACACGCACGGTGATAAGCATCAAGCAACCCATTCGATTGATCCCAATTTTTATCCTCAATTTCAGGATAGAAAACGAAGTCAATGATATTTTAGTCAAAACCAGTCGGGAGATATTGGGCGTTTTCAGTGAAAAGACCCTCAAAAAGCAAAACGAATTTATTGGCAATTTGACCTATGATATTTGGGTGGTACAACTACCCAATCTTTCTAAATTTCAACCCGAAGACTTTGAAGCGGACACCTACAAAAGCAACCTATATTCCTTGCTCAAACTATTTGACCAAAAATCAAAAGTAAAGACCAATGAACATCGCTTGCGCCTAATACAAAGATTTTTTCCTGATTTTCTGGATCGGGTCATCAGAAGACTACAAGCTGCAGATATTCACAACAGTGATTTAGAAGAGCAGATGTTTGCAGAAGATGAATATTTACGTGCTTTGCAATTGCGAGATAATAAAATTAGTTTCTACGAATCGAAAGTGAAAGCGCAGGGGAAAGCATTGAGCGAGAAGAACAAGGAATTAAAGGAGAAGAATCAAGAATTGAGTAAGAAAGATAAAGAGCTAGATGATAAGAATGAAGCTCTAAACGCACAGCGACAAGTTATTCTGGAGCTTGCGAAATCACTCAAAAGCTATGGCATTTCCGATGCAGAAATTCAGCAAAAAACAGGTTTGAGCTTAGAAGAGATTGAGCAGTTTTAACAACAAATAAGACCTTAAAAAACACCTCTACGTACAACAAGACATGGCAGATTTTGGAACTTTAAATTGGACAATCCTCATTATCTACGTCTCATTGAACTTAGTATTGGGTATCGTGCTGAGTAAAAATGTGAAAACCGCAGATGATTTTTACGTTGGGCGTAGGACGACTCCATGGTGGGCTATTGGTATCTCTGTCTTTGCGACCTATGTAAGTGCCTTGACTTTTCTGGGTGCGCCCGCTTGGTCTTACAATACTAGCTTCTCAGTTGTTGCGTTACACATCAATTATCCCATCGTCATTTTTGTAGTTATCAGTTTTTTTCTACCATTCTTTTTCAACAGCGGCGTAGCCTCTATCTACGATTATCAGGAAAAGCGATTTGGAGAAAAATCGAGGATCGTCATCTCGGCAATTTTTCTATTGACTAGGCTGTTAATCACAGCCGCTATTTTGTACGGCACTTCCCTGGTAATTGCCTATATCACGGGCATGAATGTAGTAGTTGCTATAGTAGTTGTGACTATTATCGCTTTGATTTATACTTTATTGGGCGGCATCACAGCCGTCATTTGGACGGACGTGCTTCAAACCATCATCTTAATGACAGGTGTAGGAATTATCGTCTACGCACTGTTCACTGAAATGCCCAATTCCATGATGGAAACGCTGGCTCAACTGAAAGCGCAGGGCAAATTAAACGCTATTGATCTTTCCGTAGATTTCACCAAAGAAGCAACCATTTGGGCAGGTATTATCGGTATGACACTTTTTCACATTACCGTCTACGGCGCAGACCAGATGATGGTGCAGCGTGTATTGGCAAGTAAAAATATTGGAGATGCTAAGAAGTCCTTTTTGGTCATGGGTTTTGCTGCTTTTTTGATTTATTTTCTATTTCTGTTACTCGGTGTTTTGTTCTACGCCTATTACAATGGGAAACCCTTTGAGAACAGTAATTTAATTATTCTTGAATTTGTCAATGAATACAATTTGCCTGGCTTAATGGGAATTATTGTAGCGGCTATCGTGGCAGCTAGTATGTCGAGTTTGGACTCCTTTTTCAATTCTATGGCTACCATTGCGACCGTGGATTTCTACGAAAAATATTTCCGTACAAACGAAAGCCCTGAGCATTACCTGACCGCTACTCGTTGGTTCACGGTCATTTGGGCAGTCATTATCATGATTCCAGCTATCATTTACACCCAAACAGACGCTTCCATTTTGAAGTTGATCAGCGAAATCGGAGCCTACTTTGTTGGTGCGAAACTAGCGATGTTTGGATTGGGTTTTTTCTCCAAACACACCACCGAGAAAGGCTTATTATTAGGCGTTCTAGGTGGGCTAATCAGCGTTATCATCATCTCAAAAACGACTGCTATTGCGTGGCCTTGGTTCTGTCTGATTGGCGGGGCTATCAATATTGCAATTGCTATTCCAGCTAGCATTTTGCTGGATGGCTACCAAAAGGAATGGTCACTCTATACCGTCAAAGGGCAAAAAGCTTTATTTGAGCGAGAAGGAAGACAAGAAAAGGAAAATGGCTGGTACCTTGTGCCAGGCAAGATTGATCAGATTAGTTACGTCTTGTTGGCGTTTTTCGTCTTTAGTCTCGTTGCGCTATGGAGCTTTGAACATTGGATTTGATTAAGCGCTTGTTTGGATTTTGGTCTTTGAGTCGAAAATGAGTTATTTTTTTGCTAATCAAGGCAGGAGAGTGTGATTTTATCTGGATAAATGAGCAATTTTCTAACGCTGAGTAGCAGAAAAACAGCCATTTGCAGACCAATTACTAAACTCCAAACAAGCTCTAAGTAACGGACAAAAAATAAGTTCCTCATTTTGACTGAGCAGATTTTGTTCTGATAC
>JBCDKV010000716.1:0-2961 GCA_038746215.1 Bacteroidota bacterium
CCATAATCTTCTAATTCTTCCAATACAGGATCGTATACTTCTTTCATCACTGGGATATGAACCCCTTTCGATTCGATCTTACCTTGCATCAATAGTTTGGTGAATACGCCCAATGGTAATCCTACTAGCTTTGACATCGCCGTGTCCTCGCTGTCCGTTCCTTTTAACACTAAACTAGATGTCAGTAGTTTCTGTTTGCCTTCTAACTCATACTCAAATTCGTGCTGCATCACGATCATATCCTTGTCCGATTTTCCCAGTTGCCATTTATCTAGGAGCAAACGTTCTAAAATCAGGGCAGGCGTAGCATTTGGGAAACGGATTTGTTTTTTTCTGAATAAGCCAAGCCATTCCAATTTTTCGATGACTGGATCATCCACTGCTTGGCCCAACAAATTTGCTGTTCGCTCCTTTACCGAATTCCCCTGTTGTCCAGAAGTGTAAGCATCCATTAGCGAATGATAAGTAATACTTTTATCCGCTAAAATCGGGAAGTTGGCATCGGTCAGTCCAATTTGAATAAGGGCATTCCAGGCATCACAAAATCCAGGATACCTTAGTGTACCCCTTACGATATTGGGAACATTCTTTAGTCCATAAGTATCTCGATAAAGCAAAGAGTCTCGGTTCGCATAGACTTCAAATTCACCCACATCACCCACCTCGACGGTATTGTGTTCTTTGAAGAGACGATTGTACGGGATATAGTGGTATTTACCGTCTTTCAGATATTGAGCCGTTCCTTGTCCTGCTAATACTACGTTTCTAGGATTCCAAGTAAATTTATATTTCCAAGGGTTTTTTCCGATACTTTCAGGAGCAATGAGACCGCCCGTGTAAGAACGAAAAGCAGTAATCTTAGCACCTTTGGCTTTTAGATCGTTGATATGGCGCATGGCAGACATATGATCTATGCCAGGGTCAAGCCCCATCTCGCCCATGAAAAGTAATTCTTTGTCTCTAGCTTCATCGCCAAGTCGATACATTTCTTTGGAAACGTAAGATGCAGTGATCAGGTGTTTGTTGAGCTTAATACAGTCATGCCCGACCCCCAAATGCAAATGTGCTGGCAATAAAGAGATGACAACATCTGCCCGTCCGATCAAGTCACGGCGATCGTTGACTTTTGTAACATCCAACCAAGTAGCCCGACAATTCTCAAATCCAGCCGTTTTTTCTTGTGCTAAAGATAGATTGGAGTCAGCGACTATAACATTCCAGTTGTAGGTTGGGGCATTTTTTAAGATGTAGTGAATTAGAGCGGTGGCAGATCTTCCTGCGCCAATAATTAGAATTCGGTTCATTAATTTTATATTGAAAATTATTGGTATCTTATTAATTTTTCTTTCTTCTCACAAATTAAACCATTTCTTGGACTAAAGCATTACCTTATCTTTACTTTTCATGCAAAAACATGTCGAAGTCACTGTACAAAAACTCAAAAGACCAACTTCAACGTAAAGAATTGCTACTCTTGCTACTATTAGCGGCGGTGCAATTTACGCACATTATTGACTTTATGATTGTGATGCCATTGGGCGCAACTTTCATGGACATCTTTGACATTAGTCCTCAGCAATTCACGTTTATTGTTTCTTCCTATGCACTGGCTGCTTTCGTCTCGGGTTTACTTAGTGCTAGCTTTATCGACCATTTTGATCGGAAAAAGGCACTCATTACGCTTTATATTGGCTTTACGATTGGTACGCTAGCTTGTTCCATGAGCAACACCTATACTTTCTTTTTAATTGCGAGAATGTTGACGGGGGCATTCGGAGGAGTACTCGGTGCATTGGTTTTGTCCATTGTCGGCGATCAAATTCCTTTGTCACGCAGAGGGAGGGCAATGGGTATCATTATGACTGCTTTCTCGGCAGCTTCCGTCGTTGGTGTGCCAGCAGGACTCTATCTAGCCGCTACTTTTCAGTGGAATACGCCTTTTTTAGTCACAGGATTATTGGCGGCCGTCTTTTGTGTTGTCCTATTTTTCGGTGTACCTACCATGACCGCACATCTTCAGACAGACCAGAAAAACTCGGATTCTTTGGATGCCTTTCGCCATATTTACGATGATAGCAACCAGCTAAGTGCCTTACTATTCAATGTGGTACTGATGTTGGGGCACTTCACCATTATTCCCTTCATTGCGCCTTACATGCAGATCAATATTGGATTTTCTGAATACGAAATCACCTATATCTACCTGATTGGTGGTCTGCTGACTGTATTTTTCTTACCCTACTTTGGAAAGCTTTCCGATCAATACGGGCACGTCCGTATTTTTACTATTGCTAGTGTGGCAGCACTGTTTTCCATATTTGCTATTACCAATCTCGTACCCGTCGCGATCCCGATTGCACTCTTGGTTACGTCTTCCTTTTTCGTAGTCGCCAGTGGTCGCAATGTACCTGCGCTCACTTTAGTCACTTCCGTCGTGAAACCCGAACAGCGTGGCAGCTTTATGAGTGTTCGCAATTCCATTAATGAAGCTGCGCTGGCAGGCTCTTCTTTTGTGGCGGGTTTGATTGTGACGGAAACGGAAACTGGAATGCTCGAAAACTATCAATACGTCGGCTACATTGCTATTGCTATGAGCGTACTGGCTATTTTTATTGCGAGAAGAATACGGATGATTGATTAGTATGATGCTGATTTAGTAACGGACAAATAATAACTTCCCGATTTGTGACCAAGCGTAGGTAAGGTATCCCCACCCGTCCGCTTTGCGGTTCATTCGCTTGAATGTTCTGCCACCCATCCACTAGCGTGGTTCTCTCACTTAAAAGTCCACTGGACTTTTACCCTCAGGGATCGTTCGTTCACCCTTTGGGATCGCTCACTCATGCTAGCGGTTCTCTTCGTTGAAAAGATACTTAATCTTTTCTGTAAGCAACACTACGAGAATGTTAAAAAGCCTCGCTAGCCGAGAGGATTCCTACGTTAGACTCAGAAAAGGGAATC